>CAYMND010000135.1:0-7128 GCA_964391685.1 uncultured Clostridia bacterium
AGTCTTCCTGCCTGGTTGGGGAATGACGCCAATGTTGCCGCTCTGGGTGAAGGTCGATTCGGTGCCGCCAAAGGGGTTTTGAACTATATGATGGTCACTCTCGGTACCGGTATCGGAAGCGGTCTGGTCGTCAACGGAAAGCTGGTGGAGGGAGTAAGCGGATTTGCCGCTGAACTGGGGCATATTCCGTTGATCGCGAACGGACGCCTTTGCGGTTGCGGCAGAAAAGGGTGTCTGGAGACATACGCTTCCGCAAACGGTTTGCGTCGGACCGTTCTGGAATTTTTGGCGAAAGGGGACTTCCCGTCGGAATTGGGTTCTGTTTCTTTCGACGAGATGAGCTCCGAACAAGTCGCGAATGCTGCAGGTCGAGGAGATATCCTGGCCAGACAAGCCTTGATGCGAACAGCGGAGTACCTGGCAAGAGGATTGAGTATTGTTATTCATCTGCTCTCCCCCGCTGCGATTTTTATCGGAGGCGGTCTTTGTCATGCCGGAGATTTGCTGATGAAACCGTTGCTGGAAAAAGTGAACGATGAACTTATGCCGGTTTTTCGCGGAACAACGAAAATCGCTTTGGCCCAAGTGCCGGAAATGGATCTTGGAATTATGGGGGCTGCAGCGCTGGCTCTCGATAAAATGGGTTACGATGTTTTATGTAGCTGATGGAAAAAAAGAGAGAACCAATTCTTTCGTTGATACGTTTTTATTTATGTTCAGTCGGAGATATCCGGCTTTTCTATGTTCTACGGAGGATAAGAAAATGAAACGGTTTATTTTATTGTTCCTGGTGGCGCTGTTGTCTTCTGGGCTTTATGCCGATGATAAAACGTTTCGTACTGAGATTGATAACGCGGTGGAACTGATAAACTCCAGGCTCTCGCATTCCAGGATCGTTCGGGTAGATGACAAGGGGGTCGTGCACATCCAGGCTCCGGATCAGATGATCGAATTTCCGATACAAGAAGTTTCCTTCAATTACAACGACAGTGATCATCGAGTGCGCGTGGCTGGAGATTACAACATCCGCTATTACGATGAGGACGGGGAATGTGAGGAAGTGTCTCACCGACAATCCTTTACCTGCCGGTCAAGGCGTATGGCCGAAGACGCGATAGATGCTTTCCGTCGTATCAAAGATCTGTTCACCACGGGCTCGATTTCTCGGGAAAAAACGGATTTGATCTTGCCGGTGGAGGATGATTCTCTCGGGTATCGAACGCTGAAGCAAGCGGTCCGTTTTGTAAATGACAACCTGTTGCTTTCGTTGATTCTTGAGGTGAACGATAACGGGATCATGTCCATCAATGCTCCGTCAGCCATGTATCTCGTAGATATGAAACAGGCGCAGTTTGCGTTGAACGATTGGTCGGATCAGCCGAAAGTACGGATTTATGGGGACTGGTGCGTTGAAATGTATGAGGATGACAATCCACGTCATCGCCACTTTGTTCCAAGAGAATCTTTTTCATCCCGTTCCGCCAGCCGTGCCCGCCAATGTGTACGGGCGCTATATTACATCAAAGGGGCGCTTCTGGGGCAGACGGCGGTTCAAATCGAAGATGAATCCAACATCAAGGGGACTTTTCGTGAAGAGTATTCCAATGTGGAGGAGGCGGTAGACTACATCAACAATCGGCTGAAGATATCGATTATTACCGGAATAGATTCGGATGGAAAACTGGTTGTAAACGCTTCCGAGAATATTTACAAGATTCCCTTGCGGAGCTGCATGATCCGTTCCGGGCGTAACCGAATTTCATTTTTCGGAATCGGGTTGTTCGGAGATCGAAGCGACACAGTCGAAATCCGCTGCCGCAAAGGTTTGGAACTCTATGCCGACAGAGAGTTGATCCGGCGGCTGGACGAAGAGAACTTCTCCGTTGCCAACCGACGCAGCGTCAGCGAAGTCGTCGAAGCTTTCGAGTATCTGCAAAACAAGATTCGCTGAACTCTTTCGGCAACGGCCGAAGAGATTTTATTCCATGAAATAGGTTTTCAGGGGGGGGAAACCGTTGAATTCCACCGAGGCGTAGCTTGATGTGTATGCGCCGGTGGTGAACCAGTAGAGACGGTCTCCGATCGTTATATCCAATGGCAGATCGTACTTGAAATTCTCGTACATGATGTCCATGCTGTCGCAGGTTGGGCCGGCCAAAACCACCGGGCCGGTTTTGTTGCCTTCTTTTTCGGTATATACTGGATATTTGATCGATTCGTCCAGCGTTTCTATGAGACCGTTGAATTTGCCCATGTCCAGGTAAATCCAACGGTAGAGGGCGTTGGCTGTCTTTTTGGACACCAGCACCACTTCGCTGACGGAAATCCCGGCATCGGCTACCAGGGAACGTCCGGGCTCCATGATAATTTCAGGAATATTGTCTCCGAAATCTTCTTCGAGATATCGGGTGATTTCAGATGCATAATCTGTTATCGGTAAAGTCTGATGCCGGTAATTCCCGGGTAATCCACCGCCCATGTTGATCATTTTAAGTTTGATTCCCTTTTCCTGTTCCAGTTCATGAAAGAGGTACTTTACCTTGGATATGGCTTCATCCCACATGCCTACATCCCGTTGTTGGGAACCAACGTGGAATGAAACGCCGTACGGCTCAAGTCCCATTTTTGCGGCCTTGTATATCAGATCGTAAGCCATGTCGGGATGGCAGCCAAACTTACGGGAAAGAGGCCAGTCGGCTGTCTGGGAGCTTTCCATCAATATCCGGATGAATATCCTCGATCCGGGTGCTTCGTTGGCGATATTGATCATGTCTGCATAACTGTCGGTTACAAAGAGACGGATTCCTTTTTCGTAGGCGTATCGGATGTCTTTTTCTTTCTTGATGGTATTTCCGTAACTGATTCGATCGGGAGAGACATCCTGAGACAAAAGTTTGTCGAGTTCGTAGATCGAAGCGATGTCAAAACAGGCACCGAGATCCCGAAGCAGTCGGATCACCGGAACGGCGGGATTCGATTTGACCGCGTAATATATCTTGACAAACGGCATGAGACGCTTTAGCTCTTCATATTTTCGTCGGATGACGTCCAGACGTATGATGACACAGGGCGTTTCCACTTTGTCGGCAAAGGCCTTGAATTTGTCCCAGTCGGCATCGCTGATGTAGTCAGAACGGTTCATTCGTTCTCCTTATTAATATAAGTTAGCTGCTAATTTATGTTGAAACGGTCTTGCTGTCAAGACCGAAAAGAAGATATTTTCGATTTTTTGCCTTTGTTCTTTTCTAGCTGCCGTTTCTCATGACATTTTACTGCAATTCCGGTATTTGTCTGAACCGCCTGAGACTGGAGTGTCGGCCCTTATCCCGATATGATACCGTGAGAAACGGGTCAATTGTTTCTTTTTTGGGAGGATCAAGAGAAAAGCCGTTGTGCCCTTGAAGGGCACAACGGCTTTAGACTCTTTCACGGAAAGACAGATTATTTCCGGTTTTTTTCGAGCAGCAGCTTTCGCGTGTAGGCGACCAGGCCACCGGCGTCGATGATCGCCTGCCGCGCCTTGGGCAGCGGCTCTATGGGAAAGCTTTTCCCGGATGTCAGGTTGTACACCTTGCCTTCCTTGATTTCGATTTCATCTCCTTCTTCGGCCTCTATTCCGGGACAAATGATGGTGTTCAGTCCCAGATTGATGGCGTTCTGAAGGAAAATACGGGCGAAATGTTTTGCGATAACAGCAAAATCGTACCCTTTCAGGCAGGAAGCGGCTTGTTCGCGGGATGAACCGCAGCCGAAATTCTTTCCAGCTACGATGACGCTGCCGGATTCAATCTCTCCGGCTTTGGCCTTCTTGCTGAATTCGGCGTTGTCGGCAAAGGCGAACTGGGGGGTCTCCGTAGGAAGAACCGTGGCCATGAAACGGCCGGGATAGATGATGTCGGTGGAGATGTCGTCTCCGATTTTCATGACGACGTTGGACATTAGATACCTCCTTGGCGCGGGTCGGTGATTTTTCCGGTGATGGCGCTTGCGGCGGCAACAGCCGGCGAGCACAGGTAGACCTCGCCCTTGGGATTCCCCATGCGACCCTTGAAATTGCGGTTGGTCGTGGCCAAAGCCACGTCGTTGTCCGCAAGTGCCCCCTGATGGATGCCCAGGCAGGGACCGCAGCCCGAGTTCATGACGACGGCGCCGGCCTCCATGAGATCGGCCAGGTACCCTTTCTTCATGGCTTCGAGGTAGATCCGGGTCGAGGCGGGGAAAACCAGCATTCGCGTTCCTTCGGCAACCTTCTTTCCCTTGAGGATTCCGGCGGCGACTTCAATGTCGTCCAACCGCCCGTTAGTGCAGGAGCCGATGACAATCTGATTGATCGGGATTCCGGCAACCTTCTCGATCGGTTTGACGTTGTCCACCGTATGGGGACAGGCGATCTGGGGAACCAGCGAGGCGGCATCAATTTCGATAATCCGCTCGTACACGGCATCTTTGTCGGGAAGAACCGCCTCGGGAATTTCTTCCTTCTTGATCCCGGCGACTTCGGTGAGATACCGGTAGGTTTCTTTGTCAGCCGGAACGATACCGGCGGTTGCACCGGCTTCCACGGTCATGTTGCAGATTACCAGACGACCGGAGGTGGGCATGTTTTCGATGGCTTCTCCATGGAATTCAATGACCCGGAAGTTGGCACCTTCAGCGGTCAACTTTCCGATCAGATACAGAATCAGGTCCTTGGGGTAGACATGCTTGGGGAATTTCCCCTTGACGATGACCTTGATGGTTGGCGGGACGTCAACGTTGAGTATTTTGCCCAATGTCCATACGGTGGCCATTTCGGTGGCACCGATTCCAAATGAGAAACATCCCAGCGCTCCGTGGGATGTGGTGTGACTGTCGGTACCGACAACCACGTAACCTGGACGGACGTATCCGTATTCAGGAAGAATCTGATGACAGATTCCGCCACGGTCACCGCGAATGTCATGAAATTTGGTGATACCCTGATTGGCGACAAAATCACGTATCTTTTTCTGATTGGTAGCGGTTTTTGAACTTTCTGCCGGTACGCGATGGTCGAAGATGATGGCGATCTTTGAAGGATCCCATACTTTCGGTTCGAGACCGGTACCTTGATACACCTCGTTGAACTGGTTGATGACCAACGCCCCGTTTTCGTGGGACATGGCCAGATCGATGCTAGGCTCCACTACGTCTCCGACTTTAACGGATGGCTGTCCGGTGGCCCGGGCCAGTATCTTTTCGACGATTGTCATACCCATGTTCTTCCTCCTCTGTTATTTTAAGGTATCTTAGATGGTGGCTTTTTCCTTCAATGCCGTTATCTCCTCGGCCGAGAACCCCAGATCCTGCAGGATTTCTTTGGTGTGGGCCGACAACCGGGGCGGCGGATTTTCGATGGCAGCCGGAGTCTTCGAAAACTTGGCGGTCAGATTGAATAGTTTGATGTCTCCCAAACCCGACTCTTTGATTGTGGCAATCACCTGGCGGTGCTGACACTGCGGTTGAAGCAGAGCCTGTTCCAGTCCGTAGATGTCGCCTGTGGGAATTCCCTTTTCGTTGAGAACCTCGACCCAGTGCAGGGTCGGTTGCTGCATCAATTTTTCTTCCAACAACGGAGTGAGGGCCTTGCGGTTGGCCTTGCGGGTGTCCCTCTCCTGAAAACGCGGATCAGTTTTCAATTCGGGCAGTCCGAGGCTGTCCGCCAGGTCTTCCCACTGCTTCTGTTGGTTGGCGGCGATATTCACGTATCCGTCCTGGGTCTTGAAGGTACCCGAAGGGGCTGCGGTGAAGTTGTCATTGCCCATCAGGACCGGCTGTTTCCCTCCGATCAGCAGATTGGCCGCCACCCATCCCATCAGAGGCATAATGGAGTCCAGCATGGCAATGTCGATAAACTGACCTTCACCGGTATGCTCGCGATGGTAGAGTGCGGCCATAATTGCGAAGGCGGCGTTCAGTCCTCCGACGGTATCACAAACCGGAAAACCGGCGCGAAGAGGGTTGAGCCGTTCGTCTCCGTTTACGGCCATGGCACCCGACAAGCCTTGTATGATTTGGTCATAAGCCGGCTTGAAGGCATCGGGGCCGGTCTGGCCGAAACCTGAAATGGCGCAATAAATGATCTTTGGGTTGATCGAACAGATGGATTCATAGGAAAAACCCAGTTTGGCCATGACGCCGGGGCGAAAATTTTCTACCAGAACATCGGCAGTCTGGAGCAGCTTACGGAAGATTTCCTTGCCCTCCTCGTGCTTGAGGTTGAGGGTCAGTGATTTCTTGTTGGCGTTCTGAGCCAGGAAGCTGGTGCCCATCAGCTGTTTGTTGAGATCCGGAACGTTGCCCAGTTTTCGTGCCAGATCGCCTCCATCCGGGTTTTCGATCTTGATGACCTCTGCGCCGAGCAGGGCCAAATGCATTGTCGAAAAAGGACCGGATAATACATTGGTCATATCCAGGACACGTATTTTTTCCAATAATTTCATGCTGATCTCCTTTTCATTGGTTTTCATTGGTCGAGGTGACCAGAGATCCGGACTTGAGGATGAATCCCAGCAGATTTCGGTCAAAGTGCGTTTCTACATCACGGGCGATGTCGATCAGCTGGTTCAGGTTTATGTCCTTTCGGAAGCCCATTCGTTGCAGGGAATGAACCAGGTCTTCGGTGCTCACGTTGCCGGATGGTTGCTTGGTGAAGGGGCAGCCGCCCAGGCCTCCGAAAGCGGATTCGAAATACCGTACACCGGATTTCAAGGCGGCATAACAATTGGCCATCCCCAGACCATAGGTGTTGTGGAAATGGCAGGCCATCACCAACTGGCTGTCCAGCTCTGCGATTCGGCTGAAAAGATCCTCCACCTGAAGCGGCTGGGCGTGGCCTGCTGTGTCGGCCAGACTGATGTTTTTCACACCCGCATCCAGATAACTGCGGATCAGATCGAGAACTCTCTCCGCCGGTATAGGGCCATCGAAACCACAGCCGAAAGCCGACTGAACAGAAACCTGAACGCGGTATCCTTCCCTCATGGCTCTCTGGGCCATGGGAATAATGCGTTCTTGCGCTTCTTTTGGAGACATGCCCGTATTTTTTCTGCTGTGGGTTTCACTGGCCGATACCCCCATACAAAACATTTCAACACCGCAGGCCATACC
>CAYMND010000136.1:0-7099 GCA_964391685.1 uncultured Clostridia bacterium
TAAGCATCGACTCATCTACAACATCCCATCACAGTTATCGTTTTGACTTCATTTCCGAAAAAAAACGTACCGGTTCACTCGACATCACCTGCAGTCACATGTTGACCGATTCCGCCCATACTCTTTTTTCCGGTCTTGCGGGCTTTCTGGCCCTTATGATCGACAGGCTGGAGATGCAGGAAGAACGCATCAGAACAGAAAAAATAGAAAAAGAACTGGAAATCGCCCGCAACATCCAGCAGTCTTTCTTGATTCCGACTCCTCCGGATATACCCGGCATCGAATGTGGTTTCATCAACATCCCGTCTTCCAAAGTAGGCGGAGACTATTACGATCTGATGGTTCTTCCCGGGCAACGCCTACTGTTCACCGTTGCCGATATCGCCGGACACGGCCTTCCCGCTTCTCTGCTGATGTCCATCTATCACACCAACTTCCGGTATCAGGCGCCCCGTGATGATTCCATCGATGTCATGATCACCAAGATCAACGACATCGTTGCCGAAACCACCGATCCCAGCCAATACCTGACCGCCTTCTGCGGTTTTTTGGACCGAGACAAAACACTCCATTACATCAACGCCGGCCATCCATCGGCACTGCTGCTGAGAAAAGGAGATGCGATGAAGCTGGAGAGCAACAATATGACCATCGGCATGTTTCCCGCCATTTCCTTCTCCAGCCAGCCGATGCTTTTGCAGTCCGGAGATCTCCTGCTGGTCTACACCGACGGGGTGATCGAGACCGAGAACGAATCCGGGGAACAGTTCGGTCTGCACCGCTGCATCGATATCCTGAAAAAAAACAATCACCTCTCATTACAACAGCTTCAGGATCACCTCCTGACAAGCCTGCGAACCTTTCAAGGCGGGGAACCCTTCGAAGACGATATCACTCTGGTCCTTTTCAGAATTACAGCCGGACTTTCCTCTTCTTATACCACTTGATCGAGACGTAGAGACTGATCCAGACCAGGAGCGGCAGCCAAATCTTGAGGTTCGGATGGAAGGTGCCGCCGGTCAGGGACATGCGGTAGTGATGGATGCCCCAGGCAACCACACCGAGATTGAAGACCGAATCATTCTCCTTGAGCAGAACTTTCTTCCATGAAAAAGCATGATCCGGTCGCCGGAAACGGTGTATACGGGGGAAAAAACGGGGAACCTCCCTTTGATACTGCTGGTAATCGATTCCATACTTTTCCAGCAGATAGGTCTCCTCGGCAGAGACGATGAGATGGTACTGAAGCATCAGGAACAGGCTCACGATCAACAGGACCCAGAAATTGCCGAAGGCAAGAGAAAGACCTGAAAAAATGAGAATGTTGCCTATATAGAGAGGATTTCTTGTCAGGGAGTAGACACCGGCCGTGTTCAAATGATCCGCCCTGAGGTAGGCCTCCCTCCCGGATGTGCCCCCAAACGACCAGCCAACGGCAACCATACGCGCCGTTTCCCCCAGCAGAGAAATCAGCAGCCCGGCAGGAGTGATCCACCAACCCATCCACTGGGGGCGGAAAAAGATCAGGCATAGCAGCAAAAGCGGAAGGGGGGTGAAGGAACGGAATCGGAACAGCCAGTTGCCGATGCTGATTTTTACGCCATTTTTCAACTGCTTCTCCTTCCGAGCCCGGCCAGCAGTGATTCGACCCAATCCAAATCACCCGGTCTGACAGGGGTCAGGCTGATTTTTTCAATTTTTTCCGGTGCCAGGCGGTACATTGCCAGGATCTCTTCCACTGGAAGCATCTCACCGCTCACCCAGTCGCGGATCTGAAATTTAACCCTCAGCCGATCACCGCACATACGCTGAGCTTTCTGCAACATGGTTCTGAAGCGCTCCATCAACTCACGGGATCCGGGTTGCAGCCCCAGTTCCAGAGCCATCTGCCGGTGGTAGGCCATCAGGACAATCTCATCGAGTCCAGTCTGCATCAGTTCCGCAAGGTTCTGAGCGTACCAGGCTTCTCCGAACTCCGTTTTCAACGGAGTTTCATAATAGACGTTCATGACGACGACACATTTCGGATTGACTGCCTTGCAGGCGCAGACGATCCGATTGACCACCAGACTGATCTGGTTCAGTTTCACCCGGTTCCAGTTCTGTTGCTCTACAGTCCCATTCGTCATCATCCGTACCGGATCGACTGGCAGTCCCGTTTGCACTGTGTACGCCGCTCTACCCCAATTGGAAAACCCTTCGAGGCTTCGCAGCATCAAATCATCCTGAATGAGAACGCCATCCACTCCGCCCATAGCCAGGTCGGCAAATGTGGCGACAACCGCATCCACAGCATCGGGGTTGAACAGATCGATCTTATCGGTCTCTTTCCGTCCGGCTCTATTGAGACTCATATCAAACCATTCCCGACGACCGATCCAGTTGTACTTGCGGGCGATCAACCAGCCGAAGATCTTTGGTGTGTTTTCTTGTTTCAGAAACGGAATGTATTCGCTGTTCAGCCGGTTTTCAATCACTCTGAAATTGCGGTTTTTAAAAAACAGTCCGCCATCAACAGGAAGATCCAGAAACATTCTCAGGCTGATCCGCTCGATTGGAAGCTTCCGAAGGCGAGTCCATTCGATCTGCTGGAATATGGTCGAATGGTATTGCAGGTCGACAGAATCCACTGCGTGAACCCCGATAAAGAGGCTACAGAGAATGATTCCAATCGTCAGACGCATACTTTTCACGCAAGTCATCCAGAAGGGCCGGATCTTCGATCTTTTCCCATGAAAAGGGAATGAATTCGCTCCCGACCAGTTCCGTGAAGCTGCTGATGAGCGCTGTCCTCAGATCATCAATTCCTTTGGTGCTGATTTCCGAAAGCGTGGTCATGCTGCGCTGAAGAAGCCGGGGGTGAAATCGGGCCACCCGGGCGTACAGTTCATAATCCATGGATATCGGAATCGAACCGTGCTGCAGCAGTGCCTTGTTGTCCCGTTTCTGTGCGGAACCGACAACCTTTTTACCGTCCACTTCCAACTCGTTGGGAGTGGGAAAGGAAAAGCAGGGATTGTTGGTTCTGGAAAGGATCGAAGGGCTTCCTTTCGACAGGTAGGCATTGATTCCGAGCTTTTGGAAACCGTTGACCAAAGCAGTCGATATCAACCGATAGGACTGCATCAGATCGTTCTCCTCAAAAAAAAGAGTCTCGGACGAAACCACTGCGTACGTCAGCTCTCGATGGTGAAGCACGGTCTTTCCACCGGTGACCCGCCGTACCCATTGGCACTGACTGCGACTGATTTCGACCAGGTCGACGGCTTTGTCCACCGGTTGCGAAACGCCCAGTGAGAAAGTCGGTGCCGACCATTGGTACAATCTGAAGAAGCCGCAACGTCTGCGATGGCAAAGGGTGAACAGATACTCGTCCCTGGCCATGTTCTCTGCAGCCGGAAAGGATGACGGCTCATCGATGAGATACCACTGGGCCATACAAGCACCCCTCTATTTTGCCTGATCTGCTGCCTGAGGCTTCATAATGGTTCCGGCAGCCGCATTGCTCTCCTGAAGCTTTTTCTGTTGGGCGTCCTTGATGGACATATCGATATTGCCTTTGAAAATCGCTCCTTCCGCCAAAACCACACGCTTGGAGATGATATTGCCGTTCAGAACCCCCATGGGCACGATTTCGACCTTTTCAGAACCGGTCACATTCCCGTTGACTTCGCCCTTGATAACGATTTCCCGGGCAAAGATATCGGCGGTGACTCGACCTGCCTTGCCGATGACGACGATTCCGTCGGATTTGATCGTACCTTCCAGTTTCCCCTCGACTAGCACCTCTTCTTTAGCGAGCAGTTCGCCTTTTAACTGAAGAGTCTTGCCCAGTCTGGACTGGGCGGCGGGTTCAGCGGTTCTCACTGGCTGAGACGGAGCCGGGAAAGGATTATACGAACTCTGACTTTTTTTATTGAAGACGCCCATCTTTCCTCATTCATGTAACAAAGCGGGCAACGGGGATCGAACCCGCAACCCCAAGCTTGGGAAGCTTGTGCTCTACCATTGAGCTATGCCCGCCTATCGGTTACGCTTTCTTTTCTTTTCCTTTGGCCTTTTTCTTGTCGGCCTTGACGTCGAATTGATAGTCCACGAATTCGATGATGGCCATCTCGGCGCCGTCGCCTTTCCGGAAACCACCTTTCAAGATCCTTGTGTACCCTCCGTTTCGATCCATAAAACGGGGAGCCACTTCGTTGAAAAGGTGATGAACCGTCTTTCGGTTAAAAAAGTAGGCGAACGCCCTTCTTTTGTCGGCGAGAGTTCCCGATTTCCCGAGGGTGACCATCCGCTCAACCAGAGGTTTTACGGCCTTGGCCTTGGCAATTGTCGTCTCAACGCGATTCTTTTCTATCACGCTGGCGGTCAGATTCCTCAGCAGCGCTTTTCGATGCGCCGGATTGCGGCGCAGTTTGAAACCGGCATTCAGGTGCCTCATACTTCATACTCCTTTTCTTCTTCGTCTTCTTCTACTTCTTCAGCGACCTCACTGCCGAGTCGCTTTTCAATCATCTTGCGATGATTGTCGCTCAATTTCTGACCCAGCACGAGATCGTATTCACTCAATTTGGCGATAATCTCCTCAAGAGATTTCTTTCCGAAGTTTTTCGAGTTGAGCAATTCGTGCTCTGTTTTTTCAACCAGTTCATAAATGTAATCCACACCGAGCTTCTTGAGACATTTCAGGGCCCGAACGGAAAGTCCCATCGTCTCGACACCTCGTTTCAGAACATCGCTTTTCGCTTCCAGACCCGCACCGGTTTCCTTTTCGGCTACGGCAACAACCGGATTCTGGTCCTGGAAATTGAGGAAAATCGCCAGATGTTCACGCAGGATCTGACCCGAGCGGGACACGCATTCCCTTGGGCAAATGCTTCCATTGGTCCACACTTCCAGGATCAGTTTCTCATAATCGGTTCTTTTTCCCACACGAGCGGGCAGGATGGTGTATTTTACTTTCTCCACCGGGTTGAAATTGGAATCAACAGGAATGTAATCGACAGATAGAGCCTCATTATAGTTCATCTCGGACAAACGATACCCCATCCCCTTGTCGATGATCATCTCGGCAGAAAAAGTCGTTCCTTCTTCAAGGTAGGCGATGTGAAGCGAAGTATCCAGGATCTTGACACCGGCGGGCGCTTCAATGTCTGCGGAAGTCACTTCCTTTCCCGAAGTTTTGTTGATACGGACCGTCATTGGTTCGTCGCCATCAAGTTTAAAGGGAACATTCTTCATATTCAGGATTACATTGAGCACATCTTCAAAGACGCCCGGCATAACGGCAAACTCATGCAGTACACCTTCAATGCGGACAGCCGTGATCGCAGCTCCCTGAATCATGGACAGCAGTACACGTCGCAAGGCGATACCGATGGTACTGCCGTACCCCCGTTCAAAGGGTTCGGCGACAAACTTCCCATACGAACCGGTCAACTCCTCGACTTCAAGCCAGCGGGGCCGTTGATAATTCAAATTCATGGAGCCCTCCTTTACTTGGAATACAATTCGACAATCAGATGTTCTTCGACTTCAATCGAGATGTCTTCACGTGTCGGAAGAGCGTTGATCTTACCTGCAAAATGGTTATCTTCCATCAAGAGCCAGCCCGGAATTTCCACCAAACCCTTCAAATCTTCCAGCATGGCTTTGACATGTTCATTCTCTCGGGCCTTGGCGTTGAACCCCACCACGTCCTCCATTTTTAGGATGTAGGAAGGGATGGTCACTTTGTGGCCGTTGACAACAATGTGCCCATGTCGGATGAGCTGACGGGCATGAGCCCTTGAATAGGCCAGGTTCATCCGGTAGAGTACATTATCCAGACGCAGTTCAAGTGACTGCAGAAGGTTGGTACCCGTAATCCCCTTTCGCTGGGCCGCCTTGGCGAAAAAGTTGCTGAACTGTCTTTCACCGACACCGTAAAACCGTTTCACCTTCTGTTTCTCACGAAGCTGAAGCTTGTAGTTGGATTTCCGAAAATTAACTTTGGCCCCTTTATGTCCAGGGGGGTAGTTGCGGCGTTCCAAACCACACTTGTCTGTCAGGCAACGCTTCCCTTTCAAGAAAAGTTTATTACCTTCGGCGCGGCAAAGCCGGCACATCGGTCCTGTTTGTCTTCCCATAGTTTATCTCCTGGCCGATCACACCCGGCGCTTTTTCGGCGGACGGCAGCCGTTATGTGGAATCGGGGTTACATCTTTTATCGATCTCACCTGGAACCGTGTGGAGCTGATGCTGCGCAGTGCGCTCTCACGACCGGCACCGGGTCCTTTGACTTCGACATCAAGGGTCTTGATACCAAAATTTTCAGCCTCTTTCAAAACCTTTTCCGCAGCCAACTGGGCAGCGAAAGGTGTCGATTTTCTCGACCCCTTGAAGCCCATCATGCCGCCGGCGGCCCAGGAAAGCACATTGCCGGACTGATCGGTTATGGTGATGATGGTGTTGTTGAAAGAGGAGTGAATGAACATCATCCCGTGAGATACAATCTTCTTCTCTTTCTTCTTGCCACGGCTTTTCGCAGTTGTCTTCGCCATGCTGTTTTAGCCTCCGTTACTTCTTCTTCTTGATCATCGAACCGCGAGGTCCCTTGCGGGTTCTGGCATTGGTCTTGGTCTTCTGACCTCTGACCGGCAGACCCATCTTGTGGCGACGCCCTCGATAACAGTTGATGTCCATCAACATCTTTATGTTCTGGTTGATCCGCTTGCGCAGATCGCCTTCAACCATTTCATCGTTCTCGATATGCTTACGAATCCTGGCCAGTTCATCCGCATTCAGATCCTTGACCTTCTTGTCTTTATCGACTTTGGTCAGATCCAGAATACAATTAGCCTTGGACCGGCCGATACCGAAAATATAAGTCAAACCAATTTCCACCCGTTTGTTATTGGGTACTTCCACGCCTGCTATACGTGCCAAGTTGACCTCCTTATCCTTGTCTTTGTTTGTGCTTCGGGTCTTTGCATATCACCCGCACAACGCCTTTACGCTTGATCACTTTACACTTGCTGCATATCTTCTTTACCGAAGCCCTGACTTTCATCATGCCTCCTTATTAAATTTCAATTATTTATACCTGTAAATAATACGT
>CAYMND010000137.1:0-7091 GCA_964391685.1 uncultured Clostridia bacterium
AAAAACCGTTTTTTCGTCATGTGATTTGGGTGGTTCTGTTGAGTAGTCTATGCCTGGAACCCTGTTCAACGGTGAAAGTGCAGAATGAGAATGAACTGTTGTTCTGTCATAATCTGAACAACAACGGTTCCGACATTCCCGGAATGGTCTACATCAACAAGCGGGCTGTGTTCAAACAGGGGAAAAGTTGGAGTGAACTGAGCACGAAAGAACGAAAGAACCCATCGGATCTGACCTGGATATCCCGATACGGGTCAGTGACGTTCAACATTGTCGGAAAGGACCTTCCCGATGGTGGAATGAACGAGGCCGGTCTGTACATCTGGGAGATGGGGCTGGGCGGATGCGATGTGGTCTATCCGAAGAATCCCGATTTGCCGAAACTGAACCAGATGCAATGGATGCAGTATATTCTGGATGGTTGCGGTACCATCGAAGAGGCGGTTCAATGCGCTCGGGACATCGAAATCGACGGCTGGGGCTGGCACTTCTTCGTCGGAGACCGGAATGGACGTTGCGCTGTCATCGATTTCGTGGACGGCTCTGTGGTAGTCCATAAAGACGGAGAGATGCCCGTTCCGGGGTTGTTCAACTCCTTGTACAGCCGGGAAATGGAATGGGCTCGATATTTCAAGGGATTCGGCGGCTTGTATGAACCGAAACTGGAAGACAAGACCGTTCCCAGGTTTATCAAGACGGCCATCATGCTGGACCGCTTCGATCCGGCACAGGATGCCGTGACATACGGTTTCTCGATTCTTGACCATCTGTTTGTCAGTGAAGTGGCCGACTGGTCGGTGGTTTTCGATGTCCGGAGACGGAAGGTTCATTTTCGTACCAGCCGCAACCGGGAGATCAAACACTTCGGCATCGATGATATTGATTTTTCCAACGATTCACCGGTGATGATTCTTGGGATAGACATTCCAAGGGGTGGTGAAGTTGGACAACGGTTCGAGCCCTTTTCAGCCGAAAAGATGGCTGCGCATATCCGCAGTGTTCCGGTGCCGGATTCCTTTTTCACTGCGGGTGGATTGACCAAGAAACAGGTCATCCATCGACTGGCCGGGCACACAGATGCGGCCATGGAAGTGAAAAACCAGTATTTTTCCGGTGTCTGGCGGTCCAAACCGCCCAAGGAAGGAGAAAAATCCCGCCTGACCTTGAGATTGACCTGCCGGGGCGATGCGGTCCGGGGTGATATCTCCCATGTCAGCGGTTTCGTTAACCAGACACCCCTGGAGCACATACACCTGTTGAACGGTCAACTGATCTTCACTTTCCGAAGCGAAAAGGAAAAAGCCTTCATGCTCTTCAAGGGGGTTTTGAACGGGGATCGAATGAAGGCGGAACTCTCCGGCATCGAGGACCCGGCGCTGTCTCTGGAACTGTTTCGGGAATCCGACACGTGAGATATATGACGAAGAAACTGCGGTCTCAGCCAGGGAGACAAACCGGACGGTCGTCATACCCTGGTTTGATTTTTCAGGAATCCGACAGATGTCGGGATCCCTTTCGGCGGTTTTTAGCGTATTTTTGGAATATGAATTGGACGAAGCGTAGCATTCATGTGTCGGAGCGAAGAGTGAAGGTGACGAAACGATACGGTGCGAAAAGATCCCCGGGAAGGGGTCAAATGCCTTGCATACGAGTTCATGAAAATGTCGGATTCATTGCTTTTCAAGGAGGATTCAGATGATGAAGGCTTGTTTCACTGCAAAGTGGGTTCTATTGATTCTGGTCGTTATGATCGGATTCGTTTACGGAGCCGAGACCGATCCGATTGTTAGAGCTTTCGAACAGGGAATCACCGTTGTCCGCTTCGACGGCGGAGAGCCTGTAAAAACGGACAACCGGGCAGATATGGCTGACCGGCTCGCGTTTTACAAGATACCGGGGGTGAGTCTGACGGTGATCGATCATAACCGTCCGGCCTGGAACCGGAGTTACGGAGTCCGTCGTTTCGGCGGTAAAGATCCGGTGACGGAGAAGACGATCTTTCAGGCAGGTTCCGTCAGCAAGTTCGTGACGGCGGTGGTGCTGCTTCACTACGTGGATCTCGGTCTTTTCGATCTGGATGCCGATGTGAACAAATATCTGAAGTCCTGGAAAATTCCGGAAACGGAGTTCACTGTCGGGGAAAAGATCACTTTGCGCCATCTGCTGACCCACAGGTCCGGTCTTCCGGGCACCAATTTCGATCGGGACAAAGCGAAAGTCATGCCGACGCTGGTGCAGGTTCTCAAAGCGGAAGCCCCGGCGATCAACAAACCAGCCCAACCTTTTTTCACGCCCGGGGAAAAGTGGTCCTATTCCAATATCGGCTATGCGGTACTCCAGCTGGTGCTGGAAGATCACTTCGGCAAGAGTCTGGATGCCCTGGCACGGGAAGTCATTTTCGAGCCCCTGGATATGAAATCGAGCACTTTTACTTATCCTTTGCCGGAGACCTGGCAATCCCGGGAAGCGATGCCCCACGCAACCGACGGATCTGCCAGGGAACCGGCTCAGGATTCTCCTGCCCGGGCTCAGGGCGGCCTAATGACTACAGCGGCGGATATGGCCGCTTTGACTCTTGAAATCATGCAGATTTACCAGGGTAAAGCCGGAGGAATTCTGTCGAGAAAAATGGTTCTGGAGATGATGGAACCGTACGTTCCGGTTCCGAAAGAGGCCATGGGCCTCGATCTGAAGATGGGGCTGGGTGTCTTCCTGATGAATATCGGTGGTCAGCTCGTATTTTTACATTCCGGACACAGCTATCCCGGATCGGTATTCATGGTTCTGGCCATGCCGGAAGCAGGGCAAGGGGTGGTCATGGCCTTGAACGGAAATCAGGGAGATTTGTTGAAAACCGAAATTCTGGTTACCTTGGCCGATTTGTATCGATGGCCCATAGCGGCTTTTTTTAAAAAGGGAGATTAGATGCCATCCATTGGTGGACGGGCAATATTTCAAATTGGGAAAACCAAACGATATGAAAGGAAAATAAGGATGAACAAAAAAACACAGGCAAAGAAAAACGGGTTTTTTCAGATTCCATTGATTGTGCTGGGACTCTCCTTCGGGCTGATGGCCGCTTCGCCGACTGTAATGGAAAAACGGGTGGATGTCGGACCCTGCATGCTCAATTTCAAATGGATCGAAGGCAACGATGTGACCATCCTGTTCGAATCCGGCGGCGGCTGGGATTCAGGCGAATGGGACGGCATCATCGGCAAGGTGGCCGAACGGACCGGAGCCACGGTGATGAGTTACGATCGTGCCGGTTTCGGTAAGAGCGACCTGCCGAAAGAGCCTTGCCGGATGGATATGGAAGTCGCCTGGCTTTTCAAAGGTCTGGAGACATTGGGCCGGGACAAAGACCTGATCCTGGTCGGCCACTCCTACGGCGGCTGGATGATCCACCTGATTGCCGGTACCCATCCGGACAGGGTGATCGGATTGGTGTACGTCGATCCGTTCAGCGTCGAATTCGTCGACCAGTTCGGTATCGAATACATAGACAAACATCCCATGTGCGGTAACCTGCCCTTCGACACTTCGGATCCGGAAAAGCTCACCCCCTACCAGAAAGGACTGGTACGAATGGTGGGGGACGGCATGAAATCGAAAGTGAAGGTGATGCGCAGCGTCGTACTGTCCGATCGGATTCCCGGCCGTTTGCTCTCCAGTCGGAAACCCTTCCTGCCCAAACCGGAGGAAACGAAGGCCTGGTGGAAATCTCATGAAATGATGGCCGAAAAGTACAGGAACATCAGGCTGATTCCGGCGGAGAACAGCGATCACGGCATTCCGCAGCAGCAGCCGGATCTGGTGATCGATACCATCGCGGAACTCTACGGGACGGCAGATAAAAAAGGATGACGAAGTCTATGAATGAACCCATGTCCAGAAAGGAAAAAATGCGATTCCGGATTGCCACGATATTGTCCCTGATCCTGTTTGCCGCTCTCTTGTGTTGCGGTTGCGATAAAACGACGGAGAGAGGGAAGAATGACCCGGTTGCCGCCTCGCTCGATCTACAGGATTTGAAGAACCGGATCAACGAGTTGCTAAAAAAAGTCGATCATTTACGAAGCCAGGGGAAATACGCCGAAGCGTTGGTCGACGTGCGCACGCTGGTGGATTTGTCCGAACGTTTTCCCGAGAAACCGAAGTTTCGCTACGACATGCTGGATTCACTGCATTTCCTCTTGTTGAAAACCGGAGCCTACGAGGAAGCCGTACAGGCCGGGCTCGCACTGGAGTCTCTGTCTCTTCGGACCGATCTGCGTCCGTCTCCATGGAACTGCCTCAAGATCGCCGAGGCCTACCTGGGGCAAGGTCAACTTGAAAAGGCATTGGACTGGATCGAAAAAGCGGTGGACGAGCGGGGCTTCATCGCAATGGAACTGTTCGAAAATGCAACCTATTCATCTTTGCGGGAGAGTCCGCGATTCCAGGATGTAATCGCCCGGATGGAGAAGAAAATCGGAATCGGGCTTCCGGCGAAAGAGTTTTCCGTCCAGCTCTTGAACGGAACCGACTTCATCCTGTCGGAACAGAAGGGGAAGGTGGTGCTGATCGATTTCTGGGATGTCGACTGCCCTCCCTGTCGAAAGGGAATGCCTTTCCTGAAAAAAATGGTTCGTGATTTCGGCGAAAAAGGCCTGGTGCTCATCGGGATCAGTCTCGATACCGACAAGGCAAAATTGAACGGATTTCTCGATGAACTGTCTCCAAGCTGGCCGATGGCCTGTTCGTTCAAGGGCTGGGCGGACGAGACGGTCCGCTTGTACGGGATCCATTCCACGCCCTCATTCTGGCTGATCGATCGGGACGGTATTCTGAGAAAAATGAATATCAGGGGTGACGACCTGGTCGCCGCTGTCAGGGAGCTTTTGTGAAGGGAAGTAATACCAAAGAATGATTTTGAAGAACACGACAAATGCGGGATCAACTTCTGAAAAAAAAAGAAGTATCAATACCCAGCGAGGTGGTGAAATGAACGAAACGAAAATGGATATCATCGTGGTCAAATGCAGCAGGCGATACCTGTTTCTGGAAATGGTGTATATCGACATGGTGCAGGCGGAAGGAAACTATGTCCGGCTTTTCTACCGGAACGAATCGTATCTGGTTCGAGAAAAACTTTCGGAAATTGAAAACAGACTTCAAAATCCCTGCTTTGTCCGGGTCAGCCGTTCGGTGATCGTCAATATCCGTGCCATTCGGGAACTGCAGCACAGACGGCCTTTCAACATCGAATTGACCCTGCACAACAATCAACGATGTGTCATGACTCGCAATTACCGCTGCAATCTGGCTGCCATTCTGGGCAGGGAAAGGGTGATCGGGCAATCCTGTTCACAGAGAGCCGCGTCTGGATAAGAACGTATTTGGGGACGACAGTTCACTTTTCTTGAAGGAATTGGCAATGAAGAAAGTATACTGGATTATTTTACTGATCTGTTTGAGTATGTCAGCATGGGGATGGAATTCGATGCTTTTGGAAGGCCTGATCCGGCCGTCGATTCTGATCGTTCATCAGGACCGGATCTTCGTTCTGGACCAGACGACGGTGTTCATCTTTCGTCTGGAGGACGGACGGCTGATCCGCAAGTTCGGCAAGGCCGGAGAAGGTCCGGGGGAGTTCAAGTACCTGGGGAACAACGGTCGGCCGCTGTCCATGTCTTTTCAGAAGAATCGCCTGGCGGTGAACAGTGTGAACCGTATCACCTGGTTCAGTCAGGATGGGGTGTACGAGGGAGAGCGCAATCTGCCGGTGGATATGCTGCTGTTCGAGATCGGAGAACAGTATATCGGAGTGGGCCCCATCAACGATGAGAAGGAACAGAGCCAGAAAATTGGATTTCGATTCTATGATCGAAACATCAGACCCGGTTCGTTGATCTACCGATCGGAACTGGATGTGGGTAATCCGTCCAAATTGATGATCCCGGCCGACAGTTTTGCCTACAACCCGGTGTATCGGAATCGGATCTATATCAATACCGACCCGGAGGAGTTCGTTATCGATGTGTTTGATTCCGACGGGAAAAAGCTGTATCAAATTGCCAGGGAAGCGGAGAGAATACCGGTTGATGAAGAATATCGGAAAATGACCCTGCATTTTTTCGAGGTTCACCCCCGTTGGAAGAGAATGGCCGAAATGTTGAAGCGGATCACCGTTTTCCGGGATTACTTCCCCCGTATTCGGGACCTTCATCTGGCTTCGGAACGGATTCATGTTTTCACCTATCGCCGCAACGGAGACGATTGGGAAATGCTGGTTCTGGATTTGAAGGGCAACCCGCTGGCCCGGTTATGGGTCCCCCTTTCGGAGTACGAACCTTTTTCCCTGTATCCGCTACTCTATTCGGTCTCCGGGAACAGCCTCTACAGCCTCGTCGAGGAAGATGACGAAGAAGGCTGGCAGATTCGGAGAACGGAAATTCCGGTTCCATATACCCGGTAAGGTGTCCGGAACATTTTCTGAACTTGGTTCGTTATTTCAGTACATTGAGCCAAGTACACAGGAGATGTGCCATGAAAAAAGCGCTGTTGATGATCGGGCTGTTTATGGTGGCGGTTCTCAATGCCGCCCAGGCGAAATTGCTGGAAGGAGTGTCCCGTCCTTCGGTCTTTATCGTCCGGGGCGACCGGATTTATACCCTGGAAGAAGCGACCGTTTCCATATACTCTTTGAAGGATCTTTCTCTTGTCAAGCGTTTCGGCAAGGCGGGGGAGGGCCCGGGGGAATTCAAATACAACGGAAATTTCGGACGGCCGCTTTCCATGGCTTTTCAGGGCGATAAATTGGCAGTGAACAGCATGAATCGCATGACCTACTTCTCTCTCGACGGAGAGTATACCGGAGAGGAGAACCTGAAGATCGACATGCTGCTGTTCAGCATCAAAGACAAGTATATAGGAGTGGGACCCACCCGGAGCGATGACGGCAAGACCCAGGGCATCGGTTTCCGTCTATACGATTCGAGATTTACGCCGGGGAAACTGGTCTACCTGTCGAAACTGGATGTGGAAAACCCCAGCGAACTGGTGATTCCGGCCGACACATTCACCTACAATCCGGTGTATGGAGACAG
>CAYMND010000138.1:0-7089 GCA_964391685.1 uncultured Clostridia bacterium
TAATATCGGATTGAATCTCTTTTCTGACGCCGGGGCTCATTTGCAGCAGATGAAAGACCGCCCCGGCCTGGGTGAACGGATTTTGCATGGCCTTGATCTGAGAGAGGAAGGAAGATCCGGACTTGATCTGATGGTTGATCTTCGTCACCTGATCTGTACAGTCGCGGATGTATTGCCTGAATTGATTTCGGCTAGCCTGGAGCAGATCCTGTTCCAGATCTTCAAAACGGTACAGAGGCCGGTTTTCCCGCTCGTAAAAAACCAGGACCCACTTGTCGGTATTGATCCGGCCGATGTTTTCGGCCAGTTTTTCCAGCATACCGATCTGGAGTCGGTTGGTATTCACCTGCCATTCCCGGTTGTTGGCTGTGTAGGTCTGATATAGACTCTGCAAAACGGCGATCGCCGTCGCATGGTCCTCGGGCTTTTTTTCATCCAGGTTGCGCAGAGTATCCATGGTGTCGGTCGCGGCATGCCCCAGCTCCCCATACCTGTATCGCAGCTCCTGGTCATACCTCTTGATCTGATTCTGCCATTCACTGAAGAAAGCAGTCAACACCGCTTCTCTCTGATCCGGTTGATTGACTTCGAACAACCGATCCGTTCCACCCAGTACCACCCGGTCCGAAGGCTGGTAGATTGTTTCAAAGAAGTGATCCAGTTTGATCCGGATCTCCTTCTCCGACGAGTGGCACCAGAATAAAAGCAGAAAAAACCGCCCCGTTTTAAGAAGCCCCTTTTCGGCGGTTTCCGGGCGTGGCGGAGCAGCCATACGACGCCGAATCTCGAAGAAGCCATTGATATTGCACTCCTTCCCGTTCTCGAAAAGTTTGAAATCCTCTCTCTTGAATCCTCCTTGGGCCCGACCGTCCTGCATCACCCGCAGAACCAGTTCCACATTGAGCACGCTGACGTACTCTTTCAGGACCTTTTCCTTCGAATTGTCCTGCGAGAAGTTCCCCTGCAGGCACACCAAGGTCATCAAAAAAATCCCGGTCATCCCCTTGTTAAGCATACGCCCTCCACGACCAAAAACTGTAGATTTTTCAAGTCTTTAGTTCCACAGACCATGCCTGGAGAGCAATATCAATGCCGATAAAAACTACAGTTTGTGTCTCCCGATGCGGACACCCATCAGTCCACGGTAATCGATTTGGAGACGTTCTTGGGGACGTCCGGATGTACTCCGTGGTTTTCCACCCGGTTCTTGTTGAGGTACTTCATCTTGGTGATGGACATGCGCAGAGCCAGGAGCTGCAGCACCAGGGCGGTCTGGAACAGGAAGATCGTCTTGTCACCGGTCTTGGGGATGACAATGTACTTGTTGAAATAGTGATTGAAACCGGCGGGTTTGCCCTCCACCGCCATTCTCAGCTCGTCGGAATCCTCGGCGATGAGCACCACGTCGGCGCCCCGGATCTTGTGGGTATGGATCTGGGTGACGGTGATACGCCGGTCCCGGGCGTCCGGAGGACAGATGAAAATCAGAGGATAGTTGGAGAAATAGTGTTCGAGTCTCACCTTGTTGCTGTATATATCGAGCGCCTGGTACAGAGTCGGATCGCTTTCACCTCCCGCCGAAGCCAGGGCCTGTTTCTCCCTTTCCTCCACATGATGCAGTTTGAGGTTCTTCACCGCACGGATGAAGCTGAGCATCTCGGCGGCGGGAATCTCATCTCGACCACCGGCCTCAACGATCTCCTCCAGGGCTTCCAGGCAGTCCCAATGCAGATGTTCCATGTCCCGAAGAGAGTAAATGGTATTCTTCCCCAGGATGGTGTTGGGACCGTGCTTGAATTCGGCGGCATCGTACCCTTCGGTATGGTTGAGAACCACTTCCCGGATCTTGAGGGCACCTTCCCGAGAAAGGCCGGCCAGAGAAGCACCCAGTATGTGAATCGACGGTTTCAGAAAAGTCTTCAGGGCCACTTCGGTGATATCCGGCTCCAGCTCCCGGAGGGTGAAGTTCATGTGAAACTTGATCTTCTCCAGGGTCTGTCGGGTCACCGCATCGTTCTGGGACATGCCGGAAGCCAGAATGTAGAGCAGAGCCATCTGGCTGATGAACGACTTGGTGGCGGCCACGGCGATTTCGGGGCCGCACATCAGGGGCAGGTAGAAATCGGATTTCTCCTGGGGCAGAGTGGAATTCTCGTTGTTCACCAGGGAGACCAGGGTGAGTTCGTTACCGTGCAGGGAACGCAGATCGTTGAAAATATCCACCAAATCCTTGGTTTCTCCCGATTGACTGATGCCCATGACCACGTCCCGAGGAGTGACCGTGTTCATCATGGTGGCCCGGAAGGTTCCGGGATTGGAGGCCACCAGAGTGAGTTTGGTCAGGTTATTGAACAGGTAGGCGCCGGTCAAAGCGGCATGGTAGGATGTCCCCGAGGCCACCACGAAGAGGCGCCCCCCTTCGGCGGCCAGATTCCTGAACCGATCCACCAGCCTGTTTTTATACTTCAAAATCATGCGTTTCTTCTTCCAGATCAGCATTCGGTCCATCAGGAACAGGCGGGGAAACCAGCGGTCATCGAAATCCAGCAGCTCCGTCAACAGGGCGGCCTCCTCCGATTCGAAACCGCTGAACTGCAGCTCCCTCGACATCTGGGGGGTGCTCTTTTCCACCTGCTCATAGACGGCCATGAAATTCGGATCGTTCAGGATGCGCTCGAATTCCTTTTTCATGGATTCCCGATCGAACACCGCGTAAAGCCGCAGCAGGGCGTAAAGCAGTTCCCGGCATTCATCGGGTTTCTGCTCGAAGACGTCGAATAAAGCGGTTTCTCCGTTTTCACTGAAATAGTATCGGATCAGCTGATCGATGTTCTCGGAAGAGGTATAAATCTCCTGTTCCATGAAGTAATGGTATTTCTGGGCCAGGGAGATGTCGGCGATGTTGAGCCGGGAACGGGTCAGGCCGGGAATATGTTCGCCCTCGTTCCTGAGAGAAAACACTGTATAGGAGCTGCTGGTGAAGTATAAACCTTCCCCCTCGGTCAGGGGGATCAGGAAGCGGGTCTTGGAGAGTACGGAGGTCAGGTCGGAACTGACCACGATAAAATCGCCGTGAGCGTCCCGCCCTTTTCCGGCGTAGAGAGAAGAACCGGATTTCATGGCGAAAACGCCTTCGATATCCGGAGCGGTCACACAGGCGGCGTAGGACCCTTCCGCCTTGCGCTGGGCCATGCGGATGGCCCGGATCATGGTCTTCACCCGAAGATCGTGGTCTCTGCGGTCTTTCTCTTTCAATTCGGCCAGATACAGGGAATAGAAATGTTCCACCAGATGAACCAGCATCTCCCCGTCATTGTCGGAAACCGGATTGTGACCGTTTTCCCGCAGGAATTCCTTGAGCCGGTCGGTGTTGGATATATTGCCGTTGTGGGCGCCCACCAGATGAATCAGGCAGCTGACGTCGTGGGGCTGTGCATTGAGGTCGGTCACTGCTCCATAAGTGGCCCAGCGGACCTGACCGATGAAACGACGGCCGGTCATCTGCTCGATCTCCAGTTCCTCCACCACCCGGGACGGAGCCCCGACTTTCTTCTTCAGTTGAACGGTCCCGTCGGTTTTCAGGATGGCCGCTCCGGTGGAGTCGTAGCCCCGATATTCCAGTTTCTTGAGCAGGAAGGCGGCCTCCTTGCCCAGGTTGTCATTATGATCGGCATATACAATAGATACCACTCCGCACATGTCGGTCTCCTCCCGACCCGGTGTCCCGCAACTCAGGTGCCACACAGGAAATAGAAGTCAAATATTATCCCAACCGACGCCGACAATGCAAGCACTTGGGGATGACCTGGGGAATGTCCCTTTGAAACTTGGAAATTTCCCAAATTTTCTGATCGACCCGATTCACCTCTCAATCACAGTTGATATTAAACGATTTACAGAATTGACAGACCATGTCTCCTAACCTATAATAAACGAAAAATGATCACATAGGGAGTTTTGATGCACCATAGATCCGGATTTTCAAACTGTATCTCATATATCTGTCTTCTATGCGGCTTCATCCTTCTGTTCTTTGCCAATGGTCGCTGGACCATCCCGTTTGCCGCATTTTTGGCTCCGATATTTATCGTTCGGTTCTTCAGACTGAGCCGGCCGGTCAAAGGTTTGATCTTCGTGATTTTGGCATGTTTTATATCCAATCTTTTTATCTGGAAAGAATTCATCCCTACATCCGGTTTTATCTTCTATATCATGAATTTCATGATGAGCCTTTCCACTGCACTGGCCTATTTTATCGACAGGATTTATACGAAACGCCTTAAGGGGATCATTTCAACCTTTATCCTCCCCTGCGTATTTGTAGTCCTGGAATTTCTTTCCGTTTCGATAAACCCGGGAGGCAGCTTCGGGGCCTTATCGACCACCCAATCCTCTTTACCTTTCCTACAACTCGTATCCATAACCGGAATCTGGGGAATCACATTTTTTATTTACTGGTCAGCAGCCATGATCAACTGGTTGCTGGACAATGATTTGGACAACACCTTATTACGAAAAGCCCTATGGGTATTTGTTCTTCCTGCTGCCGTGGTCGTTCTTTTCGGAGAGTTCCGATTGTCATCGACTTTGAATGAAGACACCGTTAAAATCGCCTCCGTGAATATCTCCAAGAACGATTTGCAAAACATTTACAACGATCAACCGGATCTGGTTAACAGGAGAATAAACGAAACCTTTCTGAGATATTGTGAAATTGCCGCCTTGTCCGAAGCCAAAATCGTTTTCGGAAATGAAACGATGCTCAACATGAATTCAGACGAAGAAGAGGAATATATCGAAAAGGCCAAGGCAGTCGCTGAAAAGAACGGCATTTACATCGGGCTTCCCTTGTTGATTTATCCGATAAATGATACTAAAGCAAGGCCGATGAACAAGATCACCTGGATCTCACCTCAAAAAGAGATTCTTTTTTCATACTTCAAAGCAAAACCCACTCCCGGAGAAGGATCATATGGAGACGGAGTGATCCAGTATTTCGATTCACCCTACGGACGCATCAGTTCCGTGATCTGTTTCGATATGGATTTCCCAGGCCTGATCCGACAGGTCCGCTCAATGAATATCGACATCATGCTCGTCCCCGGAAACGATTGGAAAGACATAACCCCTTATCATACCTACGCCGCTTCCTTCAGAGCCATCGAGCAGGGATTCAACCTGGTTCGTTCGGCATCGAGGGGACTGTCGGCGTCGTTCCACTTTACCGGCCGGGTTTTATCGTATCAGGATTATTTTACCACAAACGATGCCGTTTTCTATTCGGATGTTCCGACAAAAGGGCAAGGTACGGTTTATGCGGTAATCGGAGATTCATTTGCCTGGTTTTGCCTGCTTTTTTTTATTTTAACGACTGTTCTTCTCCTTGTCAGAAAAAAAGAAAAAGACGGTTCGACTCAGTACCCGGCGGCCTGACCATCCTTGCGGGATTCCGACGCTCCATAATATACCTTGTGCAGCGGATCGTAGCCTATCGCCTGATAGCCGCCGTAATTCCCGAGATCAAACTGAACCCGGTGCCCCTTGCCCATCAATTCCCGGATGACCCCATAGGAAATTCCGCTTTCCAGACATAGAGTCCCCCCATCGTTCATCCTCTGCCCCGTCGGCTCCGATGAACCGTTGTGTAGAATTCTCGGCGCATCGCCGGCCTCCTGGAGGTTCATCCCGAAATCGACCAGATTCACCACGATCTGCACATGCCCCTGAGGCTGGGTCGCTCCCCCCATGACCCCGAAACTGACGAAAGGCTGGCCTTCCTTGGTGATAAAAGCCGGAATGATGGTATGGAAAGGCCTTTTACCCGGTGCATAGCTGTTGAATTCCCCTTCCTGGAGGGTGAACAGCTCCCCCCGATCCTGGAGGACAAAGCCCAAGTCGTCGGGGGTGCAGCCGGATCCCATGCCCCGGTAGTTGCTCTGGATCAGGGAGACCATGTTCCCGGCCCCGTCGGCGACGGTCAGGTAGATGGTGTCGCCCTGCCGCAAGGCTGGATGACCGTGATCACAGCTGCGGGAGGAACGCTTCATGTCGATCAGCTGATTCCGCTTTTGGGCGTATTCCTTCGAAATCAATTCTCTGACGGGAATCCTGTGGAAATCCGGATCGGCGTAGAATTTGGCCCGATCTTCGAAGGCGAGCTTCTTGGCTTCCGTGAAGAGATGAATGTAGTCGGCGCTGCCGAAACCCATGGAACGGATGTCATGAAGCTCCAGAATGTTCAGGATCTGAAGGGCCGCGATGCCCTGCCCGTTGGGCGGAAGTTCCCAGACATCATAGCCCCGGTAGTTCGTCGAAACCGGTTCTACCCAATCCGATCGGTGAACGGCAAGATCTTCGTAGCGTAAAAAACCGCCGAGCTCATGCATGTACCTGTCGATGGTCCTGGCAATCGTCCCTTTGTAGAAGGCGTCACGCCCCTCTCGGGCAATCAGCCCCAGGGTTCTTGCCAGGTAGGGATTTCTAAATATTTCCCCTTTTTGCGGAGCCCTGCCGTTGAGGGTAAAGATCTTCTCGAAGTTCTTGTATTTCTTGAGCACCGGAACGCTTCGCTGCCAGTAATAGGCGATGAGTTCACTGACGGGAAAACCCCGGTTGGCATAATCGATAGCCGGCTGCAGAATGTCCTTCATATCCAGGGAACCGAATCTTTTGTGTAGTTCGAACCATCCGTCCACACAACCGGGGACCGAAACAGGCAGCGGTCCGTGGGCGGGGATGGTTTCGTAGCCTTTTTCCTTGAAATAGTTCATTGTCAGGGATTTCGGTGAACGCCCGCTGGCATTGAGACCGTACAACCGCTTGTCCCTGGCGCTCCAGACCATGGCGAACAGGTCCCCCCCGATGCCGCTCCCGGTGGGCTCGACCAGACCGAGAACCGCGTTGGCGGCAATGGCCGCGTCGATGGCGTTGCCTCCTTTTTTCAGGATGTCCAGGGCCGCCTGGGTGGCCAGGGGCTGGCTGGTGGCGACCATGCCGTTCTGGGCGATCACTTCCGACCGGGTGGCGAATCCGCGCCCGGTGATCCGGTCCTGGGCAACGGAGAACTGCAGAAAAAGAACCATCAAAACG
>CAYMND010000139.1:0-7023 GCA_964391685.1 uncultured Clostridia bacterium
AGACTCCATGCTGGAACTCGAAAATCTTCAGAAAAGCTACGGCAAAATAGAGGCCCTCAAAGGATTGAATCTGAAACTGAAACGAAAAGATATTTACGGACTTCTCGGTCCCAACGGCGCGGGAAAGACCACCACCATCAAGATCCTGGCTTCCCTGCTGAAAGCGGACAGCGGAGAAATCCGTCTGGACGGCCGGATCTTCGACCCCGCACTTTCAGCCAACAAGCAGAAAGTCGCCTACGTACCCGACCAGGGTTTCCTGTACGGCAAACTCAGCGGAGAAGAACACCTGAATTTCTACGCCGACCTCTATCGCATGCCCGTTGAAGGCCGCCGGGAAGAAATGGACCGCTATTTCGAACTCTTCGAATTCGAAGCCTATCGCCACCAGCTGGTGGAATCCTACTCCGCGGGGACACGCCGTAAACTGATGCTGACCCAGGCCTTCCTGGTGCACCCCCAGATTCTTCTTCTCGATGAGCCTCTCACCTCCCTCGACCCCCTGGTGAGCCGAAAAGTCTCTCAGGAAATCAGCCGATTCGCAGAAAAAGGCGGCATGGTGCTCCTGGCCACCCACATCCTGGACATCGCCAGGACCATTTGCCGGACCATCGGCGTCATTGTGTCCGGACGCATGGTTCGGGAAATCGGACGTTCTGAAAACGGCGGCTTCCCCGGCAGCACAGAGGCTCTCGAAGCGCTTTACTTCGATACGGTGCAAAACCCATGAAATCCCTGATCATCAGCCGTCGTCGCATGCTGCACAACCGGCTGACCCAACTCGGCTTCGGTAAATTTTCACTGCTCCTTCTCTTTGTTCTGTTTCTTCTGGGCAGCATCAGCTGGATGATCACCACGCTATTCTCCCATATTGCCTTCGAACCGCTCTTCACTCCGGACTTCAAGCTCTTTATCAGCGAAAAAATTCTGCAGATGGTTTTTATGGCAGCCTACATCATGACCATCATCTCGGCACTGGTTTCAACGGTCAATATTCTCTACCTGTCCAAAGACCTGCCGATGTTGATCAGCTCCCCTCTTCCGCTGCACCGGCTGATGAACTGGAAATGCATCGAGGTGGCGGTTTCCAGCAGTTTGATGGCCATTCTGCTCAGCCTGCCCGTACTGATCGGTTACTCCCGATACTTCGCCAGTACCCCGGTACAGATCCTGTCCATATGCATCGGCATTCTGCTGCTGTTCGGGAGCGCCGTTCTGATCGGCATGCTCATCGGTCTGATTCTTCCGGCCATCGTCTCCATCCGCACCCTTCAGCCTCTTCTCAGTGTGGTCTCCGTCATTTTCATCGCCGCTGCCGTTGTCGGGTTGCGGCTGCTGCGACCGGAAAAATTGTTCGCTCCCGACTCCATCGACAATCTGGTCGCATTCATGAGCCGCTTCGACATGGGCCCCACGGACACCCTCCCTTCGGCCTGGTTATCCGGAGCCGTTCTGCACATCAGTCATAGCAATTGGCCGGCCGCTTTTCTTGAACTGGGCAAACTGCTGACCCTGTCGTTCATGGGCTGGTTTTTTTTCCACAGTCTCAACCGCCGATATTTCCTGTCGACCTTCGAAAAGCTCTGGCAGGGGAAAGACAGGCGATATGAGCAAAGAGAAAGAATCCGATTCCGATCACCGTCCCGGGCACTGTTATACAAAGAAAAAGCCATGTTTTTCCGATCCACCGAACAGTGGTCGCAACTCCTGGTGATCCTGGCCATCCTGGCCGTCTTCGTCCTCAACATGCAGAGCCTGCCCATCAATCAGCCCTACCTGAAGCAGGTGCTCACATTCTTTACCTACGCCATGGGCGCCTTCATCATCGCCGGATTGAACGTCCGGTTCACGTTCACCTCGCTGCCCATGGATTTTCCGGGGCTGGTACATGTCCTTTGCTCTCCACTCAACCGCCCGCTGATTTTCGCCCAGAAATTTTTACTGCATCTGATTTTTCATACAATGAGCGCACTCTTCATCTTCACCGCCACCCTGTTCGTTCTGCGCCCCACCCCCTTCATGAGCCTGGTGGGGGGGCTTTTTCTGTTCACATCCGTTCCTCTCTTCACCATCTGGGCCATGGGTTCGGGCATCGGCCTGTGCCGGGAATCATCGGCCTCTCCACAACATCTGATCATCAGCCGCCAGGGAATCTTCTACATGACGGCCACTTTCTTTCATACTTTGCTGATGTCCATCTTCTACAGCCGACCTCTGTTTCTGTATTATCACAGTCTTTTCATCCGCATCCCGACTCCGGTCGCGGAAATCACAGTCTGGCTGTTCGTCGGCGGTTCCATCAATCTTCTGCTCGCACTGATCCTGTTCAGGAGTTACAGGAAACGCTGGTTCAACCTCGAGTTCTGATCACCGGTTCAAGACAGTCCGCGACAAGCGGGCCAGATGACTGTGAGGCGCCGCCTCGGCACACAGGGAATAGCCACGTTTCGCCTCCTTCGGATCACCCAGCATTTCCATCGCCCGGGCATAGACATATGCCTCGTAGAACAGCCAGAAACGGGTTTCGAAGTCCCCCCGGCTGCGTCGGATCACTTCCTCAAACGCTTCGTTCAACCAGGAAGCCGCGTCAGTCCTGCCTTTCCTGAGCTCCAGCCAGGCCAGGGAAATTTTGGTCAGATGCTTCCTGCTCCTGGAAAAACGATTCAGATCCCTGAAATAGAATTCGCAGCGATCCAGGTCACGCCCGCACAACAGCATCGCCCTGGCCAGCAGGAAACGAAATTCCTGGATAGAGACCAGTCCGGGCCGCTCCCCCAGGTCTTTTCCTGCAATGTCCATCAGCAGGTCGACATCCCCCCTCTGATACAGGTTCATCATGCCCATGAAGTACGGAATATTGACCACCCGCGCCGAATCGGATCCCAGCTTGGACAGGATCTCTTCCGCCTGGGGGAACCTCCCGGCCTGGAGGTAGCAGAAGGCCTCGAAAATCTTTCGGCCCAGGTTGAGCCCCTGATAAATTTCATGACCTGAAAAATTCCGATCCAGCTTTTCCAGAGCCGCCATCGGATCTCCACCGAGAAAGGGGATTTCACAGATCTTGAACGCGATGTCGTTGCTCTCGGGATAAAGGCGGTAGGCTTCATTGAGCAGCCTGTCGCCTTTTCCATAATCCCCGGCATCCAGCGCCAGGCGTCCCTCGAAGAACAGCAGAAGAGAACGCAGAAAAGGGTCGGCGCAGGGTGCGGCCAACGCCCGCTCGAGCGATACCGAGGCCTCTTCGGGTTTGTCGAGATAGTAATAATCTACATAGAAACGGTTCAGATCCTGCAGGATGGCCTGCCGGATCTCTTGACTGCAAAAGTAGACTTTTTGTCTTCTCCCGTCGATTAAGGTCACCTCACCGTTCTTCTTGATCCGCAGTCCACGGTGATCTCCGATTAAACTGTATCGCAGATTCTCAGATTCATTCCACTTCCAGGGTTCCTGGATTGCCCCGTATGGAAGCAGCATGACGAAACCATTCTGGGGCAGCAGATTTTCAAACACATCCGGAAAACTCTTGATGATGCTGCTTTTACCTTTGTCACCATCTCTGGGGAACACCACTTCGCACAGCTGGTTCATGTGCCCCATGGGATTGTTCATAACCAAAATCAGAAAACGCCACTCTTTTTCATTCACCGATACAAGCCGGACATCACCGATATGCCCCTTGTTCAGAAAGGAGAAGAAGCGCCCGGACTCCTCGAAAAGCATCCCCCCCGGATACATGCTGTTCTTGTGAACGATCCGGACCATCGTTTCATTTTCTCCGTCACCATCCCGATCCTCCTCGACGAATCGGTCGAAGTAGAGGGCGCGAAAGAAATCGTCGGTATCCACCGTACAGAAATCCACGAGAGACTGGTCATCGAGCAGTCGCCCCTGAAGATCGAAACAGACGATGCGGTTGTCCGCGGAGTCAGAACTGACCGAATCCGTAGGACCGAGCAAGGAGTCCCGGACCGGGGAAAGATAGGCAATGACCCGCCCGTTATGACTGGCATTCCTTCGATTCCGGAATTCCACCTGACGGGCCTTCGTTCGCAGCACCGTCCGGATCACTTCGTGCTCCGGAAATTCATGCCTCCAGAGCTGAAGGCCGAAACGGTTCCGGACCGTGACACTCTGTCCTTGCGCCTCCGCCCTGGACGGTTTGCTCCAAAAATCGCTTTTCAGCCCCAGAAAAAGGAGTACGATCAGGAACACCACCACCGCAACCGTCAGCAGATATTGCCGATACTGGGACATTTTCCTCCGCAGCAGACCGATCCGGCTCACTGTCTGCAGCTCGGCGGTTCGAATCAGTTCAGGGATATCCCTGAAACGGGCGCTGGGTTTCCGCTGAAGGCAACCATCCAGCAAGTTCCGTACAATCTCGGGCGGTCGGGGAAGGGAGTCCGGCCATTCCGGGACATTCATTTTCAGCTTCCGGATAATGATCTCGATGGTATTCCCTACATCTCCGAAGGCATGTACACCGGTCAGCATGCGGTAGAGAATCAGTCCCAGCTGGTAAATGTCACAACGCTGATCCACCCCTACTCCGGAAACCTGTTCCGGAGACAGGTAAAGGGGAGAGCCGACGATCTGGCTGCCGGTCAGGGTCAGGCTGGTTTCGGTCAGGTCCTTGGCCAGACCGAAATCAAGGAGTTTCACCTGGCCGTCACCGGTAACCATAATGTTCCCGGGCTTGAGATCCCGATGAATGATCCCCTGCTCATGAAGCACAGACACCGCACGGCAGATATCGAGAAACAGGGGCAAGCATGTCCGCCATTCCATCGGTTCCCGGCAGTACTGATCGAGAGTCTGACCATGTACCCGTTCCATGGAGAGGAAATAGATCCCGTTCCATGTTTCGATTCCGTAGATGGAGACCAGACCGGGGTGCTTCACCTTCCGGGCCAGAATGATTTCCCGCTGGATTCTTTTCACTCTTTCGGGATCCGCGCCCAGATCCGGGGAAAGAAATTTCAGGGCGATTTCGCTGCCGGTCATGAGATCTGTGGCGGAAAAAACCATTCCGAAACCGCCCTTACCCAGAAAATCGCCGATAATGTAGCGATCGTTGATCGGATCCCCTCTTCCAAATTTCAAACCGGAGGTACCGAATATGCCGAAAGAACGTGTGATGTTCTCCATGTCGGCGTTTTCTTCCATGTTCACCTTACAACCACCCTTCAAATGATCATCTTCTTCATTTTGAAACGGAGTCCATGCACTCTGAATCGGAGTCTGCCTGAACAATTGCCGAAAGGAATCCGATCGCCGTCAGACGCCACAACACCAATTCATTATAACCGAAATAAAAATGAATGAAAGGCTTATCCATCCGGATCCGTCAAATCGACAGGCCCCCGACTGCGGAAGGTTGATTTCACCCTTTTGATGGAGTAAACTTGAGGCTCGTACACCAAAAAATTTGCAATATAGATGGAGGAATTATCATGGCTCTGAATCTAAGAAACCGTCACTTTCTCAAGTTGCTCGACTTCAGCCCCAAAGAGATCCGTTTTCTGCTGGATCTGGCTGTCGAGCTGAAAAAAGCGAAATACGCCGGAACAGAACAAAAGAGACTGCTCGGCAAGAATATCGCCCTGATCTTTGAAAAGGCCTCGACCCGCACCCGCTGTGCTTTCGAAGTGGCCGCATACGACCAGGGTGCTCACGTCACCTACCTCGGTCCCAGCGGTTCCCAGATCGGTCAGAAGGAATCCATGCGCGACACCGCCAGGGTCCTGGGCCAGATGTACGACGGCATCGAGTACCGCGGCTTCGGCCAGGTTATTGTCGAAGAGCTGGCCAAGTACGCCGGTGTCCCCGTATGGAACGGCTTGACCAACGAATTCCACCCGACCCAGATCCTGGCCGATTTCATGACCATGATGGAATACAGCGACAAGCCCCTCGATAAAATCACCTTCGCCTACCTCGGCGACGCCCGCTTCAACATGGGCAATTCACTGATGGTCGGAGCCGCCAAGATGGGCATGGATTTCCGCTCGGTAGCACCGAAATCGCTGCAGACGGGAGCCGAACTGTTTGGCACCTGCCGGGAGATCGCCAAAGCCACCGGCGCCAAGATCACCCAGACCGACAACGTGGAAGAAGGTGTCAAGGGTTGCGATTTCATCTACACCGACGTGTGGGTTTCCATGGGTGAACCGGACTCCGTCTGGGAAGAGCGCATCAAACTGCTCAAACCGTTCCAGGTCAACGGCGCCCTGATGGCCAGGACCGGCAACCCCAAGTGCAAATTCCTGCACTGCCTGCCTGCGTTTCACAACCGAGAAACGATCATCGGCGAGCAGATTTTCCAGAAATACGGTCTCGACGGCATGGAAGTGACCGAAGAGGTGTTCGAATCCGAAAATTCCGTCGTTTTCGACGAAGCCGAGAATCGCATGCACACCATCAAAGCGGTGATGGTGGCAACTCTGGGCAGCTAGAGCCCCGTATCGAAGGCCCGATCATTTGATCGGGCCTTCCAGTCCCTCATGATCCCCGGTTTTACATATCATAAAAAAAACTTTACAGAATACGCCCGCGACTTTCTCGGATCCGATGAAGAAAGCGATGCCCCGTACCGGCTCAAAATTGACCACACCTTGCGGGTTGTCGGACACAGTCTGCAATATACAGAAACACTTCCCGACTCCATCCGCCTGGCTGCGGCACTCGCCGCCCTGTACCACGATCTGGGACGCTTCTCCCAGTACAAGGAATTTTCCACCTTCCACGACGGTTCTTCCTGCAACCATGCATTCCGTTCGGTGGAAGAACTGGAAAAGCTTGGATTTTTATCCCCGCTGCAGCCCTTCCGCAGAGAAATCATCGATTCCATCCGTCTCCACAATCAGAAACAGCTTGACGAGCCCATCACACCCCAGACCGCTTTTTTTTACCACCTTCTGCGGGACTGCGACAAGACCGATGTGCTGGCGGTGCTCAGAGGGCATTACCAGTCGGCCGGAGACCGGGACCGTTACCTGACCCTGGGGCTCAGCGAAGATCCCG
>CAYMND010000140.1:0-7006 GCA_964391685.1 uncultured Clostridia bacterium
TGGCTGAAAAGCATCAATCCTTCCTATGTCCTGATCACAGCCGGAGCATCCACCGCCCTGATGATTATCCCCACCTGGTTCTTCTTTCGGGACCCCATCAAGGCCGCTCCCGAAAACCGCTTCAACTTCGCCCGGATATTGGACACTCTGGCCGGGGCGTTCGAAATCATCTACTCTCCGGTGTACCTCCTGGCAGACGCCATGAAGCGAAAAGCGCTGCTGAAAGTCGTCATCCTGACTCTTCTGGCCGCACTGGTGGGCTTTTCCCTCTGGCAATCCACTCAAGTACCGACGGTCACCACCGAAATACGCCGACTCGTTCCCATCGACGGAATCGACCTGACGGTCACGCTCCGTCGGAACATGGCAGCACCCGAGCCATACAAGTTGACTGAAAGCGAAGGGTCCGCTTGGCTGACCGTTTTTCGCCCCGACCGTCTCGATGAGTTCAAAGCCGCCCTGATCGATGAACTGAGACAAATCCTGCCGCAGATTTCCATCGATGACGGATGGCTGGAGCGGAGCATTGAAGACCTTGAATCCGTTGTGAAACGCCCTGCCTTCGATACCCGAATCGATCCCGGATCGGCTCAACCGTATCGGATTGTCACCACGGAAGATTCCGTATTGCTGACAATCGATTCGGTTCAGAACCTACGCCGCTATCAAACGGAGATAGCAAACTCCTTGTCCGGAGCCTTGTCCGGAGCCCGTGTAACGACCGCCGACCTGGAAAATCTGGAGGAAAAACTCGGTGATCGACCCTTCTTCATTTTCTTCATCAGCACCGTTCTTCTGCTTGCCCTGCTGATCCTGTACTTCAGGAATCACCGTATATCCCTGCCTCTGATCTTGGTCCTTCTCGGCTCCGTCTGGATCTTTCCCGGTCAAAGCGCCCTGGTACGGATCATCGGAACCATCCTCGGCCTGACCCTGATGGCCCTGCTTCGTATTCCGCAGTCACCGGAAAAGCGTTTCAGCGACCACTGGCGCTTCCTGCTGATGATCATTCTCTATTCCGGTTTCTGGGTGCTGTATTTCCAGATGTACGATTCGGTTTTGTGGTACGTGCAGGCCTACGTGGACGCCGGAACTTTAAACCAGTTGGTCAACGGATTTCTCGGCCTGTTCGGAATACAAAGCCACTGGTTTTTCGATGTCGAACACGTCACCGTCATCAATGCCGGCACCATCATCCTGCTGCAGCTTCTGATCTCGAAAATAGTGAAAAACAAGCCGGCCCTGCCGACCATGATTACGGGAATCGGCATTGCCACCGCAGGGATGGCCGTTCTCGCCATATCCCCCCATATCGGCATCTTCGTGGTGGGTCTCTTTCTGTTCTCCATCGGGGAGATGACCGCCCACCCCAAATTTATCAGCTACGTCGGCATCATCGCACCCGCTGACAGTAAGGGGTTGTATATGGGCTACAACTTTCTGTACGGCGTTTTCGGCAGTGCTGTCGGAGGCGTCGTCGGTGCCAAGATGTACGTTCATTTCGTCGAACGACTCAATTCCCCCTCCACCTTATGGCTTCTGTTCTCCGGCATCGGCGTGTTGACCATCATCTCCCTGCTGCTTTATCACCGCTTTCTGGGTCACCGTTGATCCGTATCCGTCTTTACGCTGTTAAAAAAAGGCCTCCACATGGGCTGAAACCGTTCAACAGAATCGAGCGATGTTGTGGGCGGTGACCGAGCGCAACGCTGTCGATACATTCCCGTCAGACACCTGGAAAAGAGTGTGAAAAATTCGGACTAGGCTTCTTTGACGATCAGAAAAAGCAGGGCCAATCGACCCAGAAAAACCAGAATCGACAAGATCAGCCAAAAAGGCACAACCGTTTCAAAAGGAATTCGAAATGGACCGGCGACCAGTTCCAACCAGGCCATTCCTTTCAAAATGAAATAAATAAAAGAACCGACAAGGGCCGGAACGTACAAGCGACACGACTTCCATAAATCGCGGATGAAGGGAGAAATCAGCAGAAAGAGAAGAGCCAGGCTCCATATCAGGAGTAGATATATTTCCGATGCCCGAATCCAGGCAGTCATGACAACTCCGATTTTCCAACCCGAAAGAATACACACCAGGGTAACAACAGTCATCAGTGCCAGCGCCACAACCGTCAATAAAACGAACATGATGACACGCCGATCCTTTGCGGCTGCAGCATCTCTCACTTTTTTCCAGAACAAAAACAGAAGCAGAGACCAGGCGCAACGTCCCAATAATTCAGCGGACAATAATGGCCAGGCGCCGGTGGGAATCCACGAAAATCCGGGAATGTGCAGCAATCCATCCGCAGATCTGAACAGATAGTACAATTCACTGAGAGCCAGCATCACGACGAGTGCCTTGTGAAGCAGTCGCCGCTTCGATATTACCGGATTCACCATGATGGATCTCACTCCCCGACAATGCCCAGCGGTTTTCGCTTCGGCCATGCGCCCCGGGTAAAATCGGGAAAGCTGACCGGGCGGCTGCGACCGGCCACCGAGTCCCCCGTCAGCTGGACGATGCAGCTCCAGGCGGCAGCGTCGTAGACATCCATATCCATGGCTTCTCCCCTCTGCAGGCACTGCATCAACCGGAAATCCTCCAACCAGTCCATCCCGCCGTGTACCGCCTCGGCACCTTTGTCCCCGAGGTTCCGCCACAGGGGATGATTGTATTCGTTGCGGTACTTTTCCAGCGGCTCCCACTGGTGCTTCGGACTGCGGTCTTCGATGTGAATCCGTTCCGGATATCCCTGATGAATGGCCCGGGTTCCCTGGATCAGGAAAATCCGACTGTATGGTCGGGGCAGATTGGTGTCGTGGGAAAGGTAAATGGTCTGCCCCTGTACCGTTCGGATCAACGTGAGATTGAGATCCCCCAGTTTGTAGTCCGCCGTTGTCAGAGGGTTGTCATGCCCCAGATGCTCCTTTGCGTAAAGTGACAGTCCGCGGGCGTTGCTGCTCATGGATACCAGGTAATCGAACTGGTTTCCTCGGTTTATGTTCATGCACTGGGCCACCGGTCCGATGCCGTGCGTCGGATAGAGGTTGGCATTGTGACTCAAAGAGAATTTCACCCGCCATTGATCCTGATAATAATCACTGAGTTTGTAATTGCGCAGATCGTGGAGATAGCCGCATTCGGCGTGGATCAATTCCCCGAACACACCTTTGCGAACCATATTGAGAACCGTCATTTCAGGGCGGTCGTAACAGCAGTTTTCCATCATGACACAATGCTTCCTATACTTCTCCGAGGTCTCCACCAGCTGCCAGCATTCGTCCAGAGTCAGGGCCGCCGGCACTTCCGTCGCCGCATGTTTACCGTTCTTCATGGCCGCTATACAGACGGGGGTATGCCACTGCCATGGGGTGGCGGTCATGACCAGGTCCAGGTCTTCCTGGGCGCACAGGCGTTCGAAATCTCTTTCCCCGCGGCAATACCCTTTGGGTCTGGGAAATCCGGCTTCCACGATCCAGCCGGACACCAGTTCGACCTTCTCCGGCACCAGGTCGCACAAGGCCCGGATCTCCACACCGGGAATAGTGAGGAAATTCTTGATATGGTTCTGGCCCATGAAGCCCAGCCCCACAAACCCCAGCCGGACCTTTTCAATGGGCCTGTCCGTCAGTTCAAGAAACGCCTCGTTCCGCAAGGTTCCGGTTTGACGTCCGGCGTGAAGCGATGAGATTCCGGCAACCGCCAGACCTCCGGCCGCTCCCATCTTCAGGAAATCCCTGCGATTGAATGACTTTTTCCCTTCTTTTCCCATGACCATCCTCCACAGTCAAAAAAAAAGCGGGCTCATAAACGAGCCCGCTTATACAACACTTCCGATGTGTCCGCCTATTTTGCAACTCTCTCCAGCCATTTAAGCATGAAAAGCATGGTCAGCATCGACAACAGGCAGACAGTGACGAAAACAGACCATGTCAGCCACAGGGGAACACTGCCATAGAGCACAGCCCCGATAAACAGCAACTGGTTTCCGACAGCCGTGGCACCGAGCCATCCCCCCTGCATGATACCCTGAAGATGAGGCGGAGCCACCTTGGAAACAAAGGAAATGCCCAGGGGGCTGATGAACAGTTCGGCAACCGTGAGAATAAAATACGTGCCAATGAGCAACAAGGGAGTCACCCGTTGAGCGTCCGACAATCCGCCCATTGCATCCACCTCAGTCTTCAGAGGCAATCCCAGGGAGCCGACACTCATCAGCAGATAGGCCATACCAGCGATGAACATACCGATGGCGATTTTCTTGGGAGTGGAAGGTTCCAGCCCCTTGGCTCGCAGCCAGCCGAAAAAAGCCAGAATAATGGGAGTCAGGAATACGATGAAGAACGGATTGATGGATTGGAACAGCTCGGCGCCCTCGATCTTGGTGATGCCAAGATTGATGCGGATCTGACTCAGGTCGGTGAAATCCTTGGCGAAATAGGTCAGAGTCAAGCCGTTCTGATGGAAGGAGAACCAGAAGAAAATAACCACTCCAAAGACAGCGAAAAGGGCGTACAAACGCTGTTTTATTTCCCGGGCATCCATTTCGATGTCTGCGCTCTGGCCGTCGACCTTTGTCTTTTTCTGCTTGGGATTGGGGAAATTCTTCTTGTTGACCAGGTAGATGACCACAGAGATCAGCATGGCCAGGACAGCCAGACCGAAGGCGTAATGAAAGCCTTCCGTGAAAACATTCAGGTAACTTTTCACGAATGTTCCGAGATCTGAAACCGGGTTCTTGCTGACCGTGTTTGCCAGTGTTGAAAGCCTTTCGGAAGCTTCCGGGGTCAAGGTGTTCTCCAAGTAGCCGTGGCACAATTCCGGAAGACTGGGATTGTAAAGGAAACCGGCCTTGCCCAGCCACCAGTTTCGGATGCCCACGGCGAAAATGGGTGAGAAGAGGGCGCCGACATTGATGAACATGTAGAAGATGGAGAAGCCCGAGTCACGCATCTTTCCGTACTGTTCGTTGTCGTACATCTGGCCGACCAGGGCCTGCAGGTTGCCCTTGAACAGGCCGTTGCCGAAGGCGATGGTGAACAGCCCCAGACAGGAAAGAACCAGAAACAGGATCTTGTTCGGTACCGGCGTAGGCGTCGGAATGGCGATGATCACGTAGCCCAGGGCCATGACGAACAAACCGATCATGATGGTGGTCTTGAACTTGCGGGTGCGGTCGGCGATGAGGCCGCCGACAAAAGCCAGGATGTAGATCGAGAAATAGAAGATGGAGTAGATCAGTCCCGCATGAGTGCCGCTCAGACCGAATTTCGCCTGAAGAAACAGCACAAGGATTGCCATCATCGTGTAGAAGCCGAAACGTTCCCCCATATTGGCCAGGGCAGCGGCCAGTAAACCTTTGGGGTGGTTCTTGAAGAAATTACCCATAAAAACACCTCGCTGAGTTGATTAATAATGACGCACTATCTTTTTTTCGTCATATAAGCCGATTTTATGGATGCAAGCATCTAAAGTCAAGTACAGTCATGCCGTGTTGGGACGACCTTGGATTAAAATCGTTTGGTTTTACAAAAAACGTATATTTTAAGGGACCTACGGGACGGAAAGGACGGGGAAGATGTGCCGGTGAAGCCGGGGATCCTTCCCGTCCTTGCACGTTCGATCTACTTCACGCCCCGGACTTCGGCCAGCTTCCGGCCCGCTTCGAGGGCGGCCAGGTTGGCGTCCACCACCGCATCCCCTTTTCGGCCGAAAATTGCCCGAATTCCTTGCTGCATTGTTTCGTAGGAAATCGGAAGCAACATCGACGCGGCTCCGGCCATAACCATGTTCATCCCCCGGGGGTTGCCGACTGATCTGGCGGATTCGTCGGCATCGATCAGCAGCTTCCGCTCGACGGCCTCGTAGGCCTTCATGATGTCCGTCATGTCTGGGTATTTCGTGATATTGACGAAGGGAGTGGTGTTGCTGATCACCCAACCGTTCGGAGAAAGGTAAGGCAGATAGCGCAGGGCTTCCATGGGCTCCACCGACAGGATCAGATCCGCCCCGCCGAAAGGAACCAGATCGGAAAAAATCTCCCGGTCGGATATACGCAGATGGGATTGGACATCCCCTCCCCGCTGGGACATGCCGTGCACTTCGGCCTGTTTCATCTGCAGTCCGGTTTCCACCGCTGCATACCCGATTACAGTAGCGATGGACAGGATCCCCTGGCCGCCGACACCCGCAAGAATAATGTCACATTTCATCTTTTCTCTCCCTTCACTTGGCCTTGTTTTTCCGCAGCAGTGTCTGGACACATTCCCGCTGTGAGATGATGACGGACAACCCATTATAAGCCAGTTCCTCATTGAGAACAGCCACAAACTGGTCGTGATTCTTCTTGATCGGATTCACCAGGCGCAAATGCTCCTTGGCGACTCCGAGACCGCTGCAGATGGAAATGAGTCGGCCTTCCGCATGAGACTGCTGTCCGCCGGTCATTCCGGTGGTGGAGTTGTCGCAGATGATGACCACGATGTTGGTGTTCTCCATCACTGCATCCAGCAGACCGGTCATCCCGCTGTGACAGAAAGTGGAATCACCGATCACCGCAACCGCCGGGAAAACACCGGCGTCCGCCGCTCCTTTGGCCATGGTGATCGAGGCGCCCATATCCACTGTGCTGTTCACCGACTGGAACGGCGGAAGGGCTCCGAGGGTATAACATCCGATGTCGGCGAAAACGTGCCCGTCTCCGTAGACATCCTTGACGGTGGCGTTGAGGGCCGCATACGTATCCGCATGGGAACATCCCTTGCACAGGGCCGGAGGCCGCGGAGACACGATTTCCGGAATGTCGGGCCCCTTGGACACCGGCATGGACAAGGCAGCTGCCACCCGATTGGGGTTGAGTTCCCCGGTACGTGGCAATGTGCCGTCCAGTCTTCCCAGAACCTTGACATCCCGATCCAGCAGTCCGCGAAGAGACTGCTCCACAACCGGCATGCCATCCTCGACGACCAATATCCGGTCGCAGGACTCCACCAGTTTCGAAATC
>CAYMND010000141.1:0-7006 GCA_964391685.1 uncultured Clostridia bacterium
GATGATGGGAGCGGAACGCCGCAGCATGATCATTTCCGAGGAAGAGAAGAAGATCACCGCTTATCACGAGGCAGGTCATGCGCTCATCGCCGCCCTGGCCAAGGAAGCGGATCCGTTGCACAAGGTTTCGATCATTCCCAGAGGTATGGCCCTGGGAGTCACCCAGCAGCTTCCGCTCAACGACAAGTATACTTATTCCAAGGCCTACCTGGAGGCTCAGTTGCAGATTCTCCTGGCAGGGCGCATCTCGGAAGAGGTTTTTCTCGACACCAAGACCACCGGCGCCGGGAACGACTTCGAACGGGCCACTTCCATCGCCCGCAAGATGGTCTGCGAGTGGGGCATGTCTTCGCTGGGACCCAGAGTGCTGGGCCGGAAGGACGACATGGTCTTTCTGGGGCGCGACCTGATGCACCAGAGTGATTATTCCAACGAAACGGCCCGCCTGATAGACGAAGAGATTGGAAAAATCATCGATGACGCGTACAAGGCGGCCCGAAGAATGATCGAGGACAACCGAGACAAAATGGAGATCATCGCCCAGACTCTTCTGGAAAGGGAGAGCCTGAGTGCCGAGGATATTCAGGGGATACTCAATGGGGACAGCGTCAAGATGCCGGTTGCAGCGGAGAGCGGAGAAGATGCCGAAGAGGCTGCTGGTGATGAATAGATCTGACGAATCGGGCGAAAGATGATCTGGACCTATCTGACCAACGCGTTTTCCCATTTCGGATTGAACGATGTACTCGACATCATTTTTCTGACGGCCATCTTTTACTACCTGATCCTGTTGATCAAAGGCACCAAGGCCTATCAGGTGGCCATCGGCCTCATACTCATCGGTATGGCCGCAGTGCTTGCGCGCATTCTGCAGCTTTCCGCCTTCTCTTTCATTCTCAACGCTTTTCTCAGCTATTTGATCCTGGCCATCATCATTCTCTTTCAGGACGAGATTCGGCGCATACTCGCAGAGATCGGAGGCCGGATCAAGACCCGGTACAACGCCAGCGCCCGTTCCGAGGTTCTGGACGAAATCCTCAACGCGGTCATGGCCTTGTCCCTGTCCCGGATCGGGGCCATCATCGCCATCGAACGTAAAATGCGGGTTGAAAACTATGTCAACAAGCCGGTCCGCCTCGATGCGCTGGTCAACAAGGATCTTCTGCTGACCATCTTCACTCCCGGGGCGCCTCTGCATGACGGGGCGGTGGTGATCAAGGAGGAGCGTATTGAAGTGGCCCGCTGCTTTTTTCCTCTTCCGCCTCTGTTTGAACTCAGTCCGAGCGGTACCCGGCACCTGGCCGCAATCGGTATCACCCAGCAGACGGATTGCGTGGTGATCGTCGTTTCCGAGGAGACGGGCAAGATCTCTTTCGCTCTCAACGGTGAGCTGGTCCGCGGACTGGACCGGGAAGGACTGAAAACCCGTTTGAAGCAAAACGTTTACAAATGAACATAAAAAAATGGCTGTTTAACAACCTGCACCTCAAACTGTTGGCCCTGTTCATCGCCTTTGTCGTCTGGACCATTGTTGTCGGTCAGGCCCAGACCTACTCCGAGAGAAATCTGGAGATCGGAGTCACTTATCACGGTGCGCCGTCTCACATTGATGTCCGGGAGGTCCAACCGGCCAAGGTGCTGATCCGGATTCACGGCATTTCCAAGCGGGTGGAGTCGTTGGATGCTTCGGCTTTTTCGTTGAACCTGGATCTGCAGGGGGTCAAGCGGGCCGGAGAAAGCGCTTTTTTTTCCGAAGACTACCTGAAGTTTCCCGAGGAAATCGAAGTCAAGCAGATTCAGCCTCGAATTGTCCGGGTGATCAGTGACGAGTTCAGTACGCGGGAAGTTCCCATCCGGATCATATACAAGGGGAGATTTCCGAAAGGAGTTCGCCTGATTGAGCGGCACCTCTCCCACGAACGGGTCATGATTTTCGGATACTTGTCCCAGATTATCAAGATCGACCGCATTGAAGGCGAATTTGCGGTCAACCTCGATGACATCGATCGCAGCAAGACCGTGAGGGTGCCATTGATGAAACAGGACGGTGTGATCCGTTTCGAAGGAATTTCGGATGTAGAGGTCGTTTTCACCGTGGACAGTCCGAACAATCCGAAGGAAGTAGAAGAGAAAGGCCCGGAGAACAAGAAGGAATAGCAGATGTCGGAAAAGCAGGGCTCTTTGTTCGGAACGGATGGTGTCAGAGGACGGTTCGGAGATTTTCCTTTTACAGAGGATGGGCTGAGACGACTGGGGCGTGCCGTGGCTTCGTGCATCGGCGACGTATCGGTGCTTGCGGCGATGGACACCCGGTTTTCCGGTCCGGAAATTCTGGGACGGCTCAGGGAAGGCATGGGGCGGAGCCTTCGACTGAACTGCGCAGGAGTGCTTCCGACACCGGGGCTGTCTTATCTGATGGTTCACGGCGCCTGGCAGTACGGAATCATGATCACCGCTTCCCATAACCCGGCGGAGGACAACGGAATCAAGCTCTTCAACTCCCAAGGCGAGAAAATTCCCGATGAACTGGAAGAACGGATCAGTCAGATGTTCTGGCAGGAGTCCGCGCAGGAACCGGTCGCATCCGGTCCCGGAACTGCGGAAACCGACGCCGGATCTGCTCCATACATCGATTTTCTGGTCAAACAGGCTAGAATGCTGGACCTGAGGGGAATCACTCTGCTGGTTGACACAGCCAACGGCGCAATGTCCGCCGTGGCTCCGGCGGTTCTCAAGGAGACCGGTGCCCGGATCATCGTCAGGGCCAATTCTCCCGACGGACGCAACATCAATCGGGAGTGCGGTTCTCAATACCCCGAGCGACTCCTGGCGGCCGCCCGGGCCGAAGGAGCCCAATGGGGCATCGCTTTCGATGGCGACGGAGACCGGGTTCTGGTGGTGGACGGCCAGGGAGGGGAGATCTTTGATGGAGACGACATCCTCTACCTGCTGGCCCGATATCGCCATAGCCGGGATGCTTCGTTCAGAAGGATCGTGGTCGGCACGGTCATGTCCAATCTCGGGCTGGAGACCTCACTGCGTTCCATCGGCATTGAACTGGTCCGGACCCATGTCGGAGACCGCCATGTATATCAGGAGATGAAACGGATTGACGCCGAACTGGGAGGAGAACCTTCCGGTCACGTCATCATCCGTTCCATGCAGCGCAGCGGAGACGGCCTGCTGACGGCTCTTCATTTTTTCCGTGCACTCTGCGGACTGGAGTTGACGGCGGCAGAAATCCACCGGCATATGAGGCGTTTCCCCCAGCGGTTGCAGAACATTCGGGTGACCCGAAAGCCGGAGCTGAAACAATGGCCCGAGCTGCTGGCCCTGGAAGAAGAATTTCAACGGGAAACAGGAGACAAGCAGGCCCGGTTGCTGGTCCGCTACTCGGGAACGGAGCCCAAGATCCGCTTGATGGTAGAGGCGGAGAACGACCACATCGTCGATGCCTGGATCGACCGCCTGCACTCTTTCATCATGAACACCATAGGGGAATAAAGAATGAAACTATCGGTCAACATCGATCATATCGCCACCATCCGCGAAGCGCGGAAAACCAACGAACCGGATCCCGTTTACGCCGCCGCCCTGGCTGAACTCGCGGGAGCGGACGGCATCACCCTGCATCTGCGTCAGGACAGACGACACATGCAGGAACGGGATCTCGAACTGCTTCGCAGGGCAATCAAGTCCCGTCTGAACATGGAAATGGCCATGTCCATGGAAATGACCAAGGTCGCCCTGAAGCACAAGCCGGACACCGTCACCCTGGTGCCGGAAACATCCGAAGAGGTCACGACGACGGGCGGACTCGACGTCATCATGTTCGCCGACCGTATCGAGGAGATCATGGGCAACCTGCGTGCCGCAGGCATCAATGTGTCGATTTTTGTCGATCCCGATCTCGACCAGGTCAAGGCCTGCCACCGGATCGGCGTACGTATGGTTGAAATCAACACCGGTGAGTACGCGAACAACTGGAACAACAGCTATGCCAAACTGGAGTTGGACAAGATCTCCAAGGTCGCCGTCTATGCGGACAAGCTCAAGATGCGGGTTCTGGCCGGTCACGGACTCACCTACCAGAATGTCCGGCCCATTGTGGAGATCATCGAGATCGAGGAGCTCAACATCGGGCACACGATCATCGCCAACGCGGCTCTGATCGGTCTTTCGGAAGCCGTCAGACGCATGAAGGCGCTGATGGTCAGAGAAAAGGAACTGCCTTTTTTTCGCGGGATGTGAAAATGAGCTACGATATCATTTTTCTGGGTGGAGGGCCGGCGGGCTACGAAGGTGCGGTGGCGGCCGCCAAACTGGGACTGAAGACGGCTGTGGTGGAAAAAGAGAAGCCCGGAGGAACCTGCCTGCATTGGGGCTGTATCCCCACCAAGGCGTTGCTCCATCCTTTGAAGGCGGTGAAATCCTTCAAGGATCTGGCCAGAGCCGGCTTGACGGTGAAGGGGTACGAACTGGAAACCGACAAGTTGAATAAATACAAGGAGCGGGTGGTGTCCAAGCTGGCCAAGGGCATCGAGCTGCTGTTCCGGGAACACGGGGTCAACCTGGTCTGCGGCATTGGCCGCCTGACCGCCCCCGGAAAGGTGACCGTCGAAGGTATCGGTGAGCTGTCGGCCCGGAATGTGGTACTCTGCACCGGCTCTGAACCGGCGGAATTGCCTTTCCTGAGAGTGGACGGTGAGCGGGTGATCAATTCCGATCAGGCCCTGGAACTGGGAACGGTGCCGGCTCGACTGTTGATCGTCGGCGCCGGGGCCATCGGCCTCGAAATGGCGGTGATCTACAACTCCCTGGGCAGCAGCGTAACCGTGGTGGAGGTGCTGGATCACGTTGTCCCCGGAAGCGACGCCGAACTGGCCGACATGCTGCAGGCCGAGTTGAAAAAGCAGAAGATTTCCGTCCGGACCTCGACGGTTCTGTCGGATCCTGTTCTGGATGAAATGGGCGGCGGAGTGGCCGTCACCCTTTCCCGGGAAGGGGCATCCACCGTCGAACGGTTCGATAAAATTCTGCTGGCGGTGGGTCGAAAGCCGCGCAGCCGGGGAATCGCCGATGAGACCCTCGGACTGGTGATCGACAAGAGAGGTTTCGTTGAAGTCGATGATCAGCTGCAGACCGGGATTCCCGGTGTTTACGCCTGCGGGGACCTGATCGGTCAACCGCTTCTGGCCCACAAGGCCTCCCATGAAGCCATGGCCATTGCGAGAAAGATCGCCACCGGAGAACCGGTTACCCGTCATCCGGTGCCCGGCGCAGTGTTCACTTTTCCGGAATTCGCCTCCATCGGACTGACTGAGTCCCAGGCCCGGGAACGGTACGAACAGATCCGGGTCGGTCGTTTCGCCTATGCCGCGGGTTCGCGTTCCAACGCCATCGACGAGAAGAACGGCTTGGTGAAAGTGATCTCCGACGAAAACGGGGTTCTGGTGGGCGCCCATATCCTCGGAGCCGAAGCCGGGGAACTGATGCCGCTTTTGAACTACGCCGTCACCAGAAAACTCAAGGCCGATGAATTCCGGGACCTGATCACCATTCACCCGACCCTGAGTGAGAATGTCTGGGAAGCGGTGGCTCAGATCGGCGGCTTCTCCGTCCACGGCTGAGCGAAGAAGTCGGATACCCGGGTTTCGTGCCAGTATTCGCCCCCTCGTTTTCCGGTCAGAAAGCCGATGTGACCGCCATGATCGGGCACTTCAAGAAACAAAAAACGGCTGTTTTCAGCGGTCGTTTCGGGGTAGCAGCCCGCTCCCAGGAACGGATCGTCACCGGCGTTGAGCAGCAGGGTCGGTACTGAGATACGGGACAACAGGGGGAGGGCGCTGGCCTTCCGGTAATAGTCGCCGGCTCCGTCGAAACCGAATCCGCGGGATGTATAGCGGTCATCGAATTCTTCGAGGGTACGGACATCGGCCAGGGACTTCAGCTCGACGCTTCCGGGGGAGGCATCGGCTTTGGCCCTGACCTTGTTGAGCAGTTTTCGGACGAACCGGCGGTTGTATATCCGGTTCGAGAATCGGTTCAATGCCTCGTTGGACGAAACCAGATCGCAGGGCGCCGATATCGCCGCGGCCACCCGGATCCGCGGATCGATGTTTTTCTCCTTTTCCCCCAGCCAGCGCAGAACGATGCTGCCCCCCAGACTGAAGCCGATGGGGAAGATTTCGCTGTAACCCGAATCAAAGGCGTGGAGAACGGACGTTTCCAGGTCGTCGGTCTTGCCTGCGTGGTAGAGGGTGGCCAGTCGGTTCATCTCTCCTCCGCAGCCTCTGAGGCTCAGGGCCAGGCAGTCGTACCCCCTGCGGGAAAGGGCCTTCACCATTCCTTTCATGTAGCTGCGGCTTGTTGCCGATTCCAGGCCGTGAACGAGAATCGCCAGCTTGGAATAACCGTTTTGCACCCAGTCGAGGTCCAGAAAATCACCGTCCGGGGTATCCAGACGACGTCGGATGTACGAGATGCCGTCCACCCGGCGAAATTCGGAGTGCCAGATGGTCTGCAGATGGCTGTTGCCGAGAAAACGGGGTGGAACGTAGGTGGAGGGTTTGATCAGGGGCATGGAGTATCATAGCACATTTATGCCCGGAATAGAGCGGGTTGCGGTCCGGGACGATTCTGGAAACATCCACTTCTTCAGAACCCTTCTCTTTCCCGTCGAGCGCTCGTTTTGGCTCTATGCCGTCCATCCTGTCCACCACGTCCACTCAGCTCTTTTTCCTGACCGGTATGAAAATCTCGGTCAAGATCTCTTCGGGTGCCGTATGGGCCGGATCACTGAGGTACCGCCACAAAATTCGAAATAGCCGAAGGTATGGCCGAATAATCCCCTTGGTGATCAGTGTAAATGTATTCAAAAGCCGCCTCCTTCCGGATGACGATCTGCCCCACAGCATGGGTCACCGGAACTGTAGTGGTCAACCGGAAGGATACAATTGCTAAAAAAATGATGCCTCCTCATTTGATTCATGAGGAAATCATAAAA
>CAYMND010000142.1:0-6956 GCA_964391685.1 uncultured Clostridia bacterium
GCGCCACCCCGTCCGTCCCCGGCGTGCACGTGGCCGCCGAACTGGTCGGCGATGCTCCTTCCACGTTGAATCTGATATTTCCGGAGGTTTACCTGGGCAAGGGCAAAGAAGCGGAACGGATCGACAACATCCATGGCAGGATGAGGGAGTATCTTGATTCCGGTGTTCTGGCTTCTCAGGGGCCCTGTTTCATATACCTGGATCGCAGTACGGCGCATATCCAATCCCGTAAAGGCCTCATGGTGGCGATTGACCTGGAATTCTACGATTACAACAAGGGATCGCAGACCATGGTCCGGGCCACGGAAGGAACGGTTCTCGATCGTCTGCCTCCTCGGGTGAAAATCCGTTCCGGCGCTCCGCTGGAACTGCCGCATATCCTCGTATTGATCGATGACCCGGAGCGGACAGTCATCGAGCCGATCGCCGAAAAGAAGGCGCAGCTGAACAAGGTGTACGATGTGGAACTGATGCAGGGCGGCGGCCATGTAAAGGGGTATCGGATTGTGGATCGAAAGGTTCTGGGGGGAATCGTTTCCGCATTGAAAAAGCTCTCCGATCCGGAAGTTTTTGAAAAAAAATACGGTGTCCAGGACAAATCGGTGCTTTTGTACGCGGTCGGGGACGGCAACCACTCTCTGGCGACGGCCAAGTCCATCTGGGAAAGTGTAAAATCCGGGATGAGTCCGGAAGAGTTCAGGAACCACCCGGCTCGATATGCCCTGGTGGAATTGTCCAATGTACATGATGAGGGGATCACCTTCGAACCCATCCACCGCCTGATTTTTCATGCCGATTACGAAAAGATGATCGCGGCCATGCGGACTTACTACCAAGCCCAGGGTTCGGCTCTGAATCTGGAGAACGCGACCGACGAGAAAAGCATGAACCGGCGCTTGGCGGAACTGCGTCAGAAAGATGCCGGCTCCCATCACATCGGTGTCGTCCACGGCGGTGCTTTTTCCGTCCTGTCGGTTTCGGCTGTCAAAGCCAACCTGGAAGTGGGCACGCTGCAGGCCTTTCTGGATCCCTTCATCCAGGCGAACGCTCCGGCGGAAATCGATTACATTCACGGGGCCGACGTGGTCACGCGACTGGGTTCGAAATTGGGGAACATCGGCTTTTATCTGCCCCCCATGGACAAGGGTGACCTGTTCAAGACGGTGATCCTGGACGGGGTGCTGCCCCGAAAGACCTTCTCCATGGGAGAGGCCGAGGACAAGCGTTTTTACATGGAGTGCCGCAAGATCCTGTGAGATATGCCGGATTCTTGTCATGAATTGTAATCTCTGCTACAAGAATTCATGAACCTTTTTCGCGAGGTTTTCGGTGACAAGTGGTTATGGGGGGCCTGCTCTCTGCACCTTCCCGGGCGGAGGAAAATGATCCGGCTTCCCGGTCAAGGAGACATCACTTTTTGTCTCTACTGGAATTTTGACGGTGACTCTCTGCTGACAGCCGATGATCTGGAGAAAAGGTGAAGATGGATCTTTCCATCTCCGATGTCCGCCGTCTGGCAGTCATGAGCCAGGGATACGGGGCATGCACACGACGAAAAAAAGAAGTGAAAGAAGCGGTGATGAAGGTGATCGAGCGACAGGGATACATCCAGATCGATACCATTTCGGTGGTCCAGCGGGCACATCACCACAGCTTGTGGAACCGGGAGAGGGCATACCGGGAACCGGTTCTCGATGAACTTCAGGAGAAGGATCGTCTCGTTTTCGAATACTGGGGGCACGCCGCATCTTACCTGCCCATGGCCGATTATCGTTTCTATCTGCCATTGATGAGAAGATTCGTCGACCCTGCGAACAAGTGGTTCGCCGCCAGACTGGAACGAAGCCGAAAATGGCTGGCGCCGGTTATGGAGATCATCCGCAGAGAAGGGGCCAGGAGTTCCCGGGATTTTGACAGCCTGGGCGGCCGGGCCGGAGGCTGGTGGGATTGGAAACCGGCCAAGGCGGCGCTGGAGGTGCTGTTCTGGCGGGGTGAGCTGATGGTCAGTCGGCGGGAGGGTTTTGAGAAAGTCTACGACCTGCCGGAACGGGTGATTCCCGACTGGGTGGACACCCGATTCCCCGGCGATGCGGAACTGAACCGTTTCCTGGCCCGGCGGGCCGTCCGGGCCTACGGTCTGATTACGGTGGACGATACCGCCCGTTTCCTCTTCGGTGGGGAGAAGAACGGTCTGCGGTTGGCCATGGACGAGTTGGTCGAAGCCGGAGAGGCGCTCCGCTGCCGGTTCGGACCCGAGGGGCCGGGAGCTGACTTGTATGCCGATCCGGATTTGCTGGAAAGCCTGAATGGCAGGAAAAGAAGGGACAGGAGAGTTTTTCTGCTTTCGCCCTTCGACAATCTGTTGATCAACCGCAGCCGGCTGAGACGTCTCTTCGATTTCGACTATACCGTCGAGTGTTACGTACCGGAAGCAAAAAGGCGTTACGGTTATTTTACCCTGCCGATTCTGTACGGTTGTACCTTTATTGGGCGCATCGATACCCAGGCGGACCGGAAAAACCGACGCCTGATCGTCAGGTCGCTCCATTTCGAGGAAGGGTTCGAAAAGAGTGAGGCGTTTGAACATGCATTCCAGGAAAGTCTCCGGGAATTCGCCGTTTTCAACGGCTGTGATGAAGTGGTATCCTCCCCCGGAATCAACGCCCCGTATGGGGCCGATTTCTCTTCCAAAGGATTGAGAACCGTCCCGTAGGTCTGCCCCCTCACTCTTCCCGATAATATTTCAGCGCACCCTCCATCTGCTCCCGGATCAGATTCCGCAGGGACGGAGGGGAGATAACCTCTGCATGAGGACCGTATCGGAGAATGTCACCGGCCAGTTCACGGAAATCTCCGGCTGGAAAAGAGAGAAGGATCGATCCGCTGGGTTCCTCTTGCAGTTGTTGCTGCGGATGCCAGATCTGACTGCGGGCCAGGTCGGATATGGGCGGAAAGAAACGGATGCTGACCTCACTGGGCTCGCCGTGCAGGAAAATACCGTACTGGTTGTCAATGAAATCGCCCAGTTCGAGCCTGCTGAGCTGTTCCGGGACGGAATCTTCCGACAGCCGGGCCGATATGATCCGGGAGAGAACGAACGTTCTCAGGCTGTTTCTCTGGCAGCAATGGGCGATGAGGTGCCAGTTTTCCTGGTAGAGCAAGAGGTGCAGTGGAGCGATGTCTCTGTCACTGATTTCCAGGCTGTAGGGGGTCTGATAGCGGATGCGGCAGAAAAGTTGTCTGCTGAGGGCCGAGACGATGGTCTGAAAGGAATCGGGATTGACCGGAGCCTGGCGGATGGTTTTGGTGGAAATACGGCGCTGGAGTTCGTCGATGGCTACGGGCAAGGGCTCGGCCAGACGACGGATCAGATCATCGAGGCGGTTTCGCAGCGGACCCCGGGGAATTGCGTTTTTCAAACGGTTGCCGATGGCCAGGGCGATCAGATCATTCTGAGTCAGCCACAGATCGGGAAGCTGAAAACCGCTTTCGGTGTATCGGTAGCCCCTCCGCTCGTTGTCGTATTCGATGGGTGCTCCGAAGAAATCCCTCATGAAGGCGATTTCCCGACTGGCTTGCCGTTGGGACAGCTCGAACTTTTCCTGCAGTTTCTGCAGGGTGGGGTACCGATTCTGCTGCAGCTGACGATGAAACCAAAGGTACCGTTCGTAAGCCAGTTTTTTTGCCATTTTCTGTGTCCCTTGTGGATGTATCGGTACAATGATAACATATTTACGTTTGAGGTGGCCATGAAGAATGACCGGACCAAAATGGTGAGAGCCGATAACGGAATGACCCGAGACATGTTCGATTTCGGTTCTCCGGACGAAACGCTGAACGAAATGGAAACCGAAGCCAACCCTTCCGGTACGAGCAGTATCCGCAGCGGTCAGTTGCGCTTGAATCGGCATTTTCTGGAAGATGCGGCTCCTTTTGAACTGGAAGGGATCGGCCAGGCCCTCGAAGCGAGTGTGACCCGTCTCCAGCTGAATGCGGAGCCGGAGTGGTCCATGCCGCTTTCTTCCCTGGTTCTGGTCCGCGGCGGACGGGGCAGCGGCAAGAGCTGCCTGCTGATGAATCTGATGTGGCGGATGTCGGAACTGTATCCGGAGCACCACTTGCTGTACTACAGTTTTGAACGGACGAAGCCCGAAGTTTTTCTGCGCCTGATCCTGCTCGGCGGTCAGGTCGCCCTGCCGGGGAAAGAAGGGCTGGATGAACAGTTGCAGGAATGGAGAAAACTTCTGCTGACGGAAGATCCGGAAAGTCTGAAAAAAAGGAGTGCTTCGGAAGCCTCCATGTCCGGACTGGCCTATCTGCTGCAGCAGGGGTATCGCATCCATGTCGTCGACAGGCTGACCGATATCGACAATGTCGAGAACAGTCTGGAAACCTTCGCCAGGAGTCTGCCGCTTTCTGTTGCATTTATCGATGGTGGTGACTGGCTGCTGCATGCCGGGGAAACTGTTGACGGGCATCTGACTCTGAACCGGCTGCTGGCGAAACTGCGCAGAAAAGCCCGTTTTCTTGGAATCACCATCGTTTTGAGTCTCAGTGACGATTTCGGGGAGACCAACGGTTCCTCCACTCTGTACGAAGCGGTGGCCGGCCTCAACGAGCCCTGGGGCGGGGGGAGCGGCACCTTGCTGGTGGACTGGCAGGAGCCAGAGCACCATTGCAGGATCGAGGTTCCCATGATGGCCTGCAATCAGCGCTTTATCTGGAATCGTCTGCGTGAGGCCGTGGAAATCGAATAGAACCGTCAGTTTTCTTCAATGGGGAACAGAATCCCGTCCTGACCCAGCACGATGTTGAGCAGACGGCTGATGGGGGCGGGAACGTTTTGCAGTTTGCCGGCCGATGCCACTCCGGGCAGTCCGAGGCGGAGTCGTTTGCGGGCGAAAGCGGGGGAATCGATGTCCATGATTCCGGCTTTTCCCTTTTCGAGCCGGATCATGTGGGCCAGACGGGTCAACGGTTCATTGGCGCCGACTCCGCTGTCTCTCCTGTCGATCCATACGCGGCTTTGGTTGCTTGTAAACATGACTGACCTCCTGTTGCCGTCATTATGAACCTCCCGCTACGCCAAATCGTGGCGTACCTTGTTTTGCAGTTGTTTTTTTTCTCATTCGCAATCATTAAATTCCTGATGGAAACAAAATGGAGAACGAATCTGCCGGGCCCAAACGGAGTCCCGTTTGAGAGAGGGACAGGATGATCAACGCCAAAGGAGCCTTCAAGGAGATTATGCTGGTTGAGCTGCATGACCTGATCGAGGACATCCGGCAGCTGATCCTGGTCTGTGCCGAAAGACGTCGTCGGGAAGAGATCACCAATTACGTCCACATGGAAAACACCGCGCTGTTCAACAATCACCTGCTGGGTGTGAAAGGATTCTACGGGGATGTGAAGGATTACGATATCGACAAACCGCAGACGACCGTTGAGATGGCGTCGGACCTGAAGTCTCTTCTGGAAGACCGGGTGAAACGTCACGACCTGGCGCCGGCCCTGATCCCACTGGTGGTGCGAAAGATCGATAAGGTCTTCAGCTACGTTCGCATGGGGGAAAACGCCGTGGCGCAAAAAATTGAAGAATTGACATAATACGGCTTTCCGTCATAAAATTGCTGATGCGTAGAATTCGATTCCGGTCCTCGATTCTTCCGTTACTGATGACGGGTTCCATGTTGCTGCAATTCTTTCACATGGCGCACAAAACAGTCATCTGCAGCGACAGGACCGGGATGAAACTGGAATGTGCCGATATTCTGGGGCGTTGCCATTGTCATATGCACCGGGCCGTATTGACGCCGACCGACCATCGGTGGGAAATCAGCGCTGGAAACGGGCATCTTGTTTCCTGCAGCGACATCTCGATTGCCACCGATAACAGCCTGGCTGCCCAGGTTCGGGATTCGGTCGAAGTCCATTTCGTACATCCGCCGGTGATGGCACGGACTGGTTGTTCACTGCCTCTCCTGGGCGATTCACCCTTCCGGTACGGCCCCGCACCTCCCTGCTGGTCTTTTTCGTCCACAATCGATCTTTCAGTCTGGCGCTGCTAAACCGATAATCTCCTCCCGTTTTCATATCTGAACCACCAAACTATTTTTTTTGAGGAGATTATGAAGAAATACTTGATGCTGTTATTGTTTTCGGCCGTTTCACTTCTTGGTCAAGGCATGGAAGAGAGGCCCGTTTCCAAGGTATACCAGATAGACGAGCTGGTTGCCCTGTTGCTCCAGAACAATCCGGAGCTGCTCATTCTGGAAAAAGATGATCTGATCGAAAACGAGCGGTACAGAATCGACAGGCGCTGGCCCAACCCGGCCATCCGCGTCGACCTGGGGCAGGGAAAACCGCTGGCTGCCGATGAAGAATCCAGGCGGCTCTGGGGTGTGGGGGTCGATTTTTCTCTGCCCAATCCGCTGGCCCGTGCCTACGCGCTGAAAGGGCGTTCTATGGAAAAAGAGGCTGCCGGTCTTTTGCGGCTGGAGGAAAGATGGCGGGTGATCCATTCGGTGAGGCTGTGTCTTTACGATCTGCAGCGGTTGGAGGCCCAGCTGGAGCTGCAGGATCGCCTGCTTGCCGATCTGGAGACCGTAATGCGGATTACCGAGGCCAGAGTGGATGTGGGGGAAGCGAAACCGGTAGAAATGCTGCAGGCCCGGGCCGTTCTGCTGATGGCCCGCAGCCGGCGCTGTGATCTGGAGAATGCCGTCAAGGGGCGTCGGCAGGAGCTCCATGCCGCTCTGGGGGGGACTATGCCGGTCGATATTTCCGTTGCCCGGGATGAAGCCGGGATCAAACCGGTCCCGGGAATCGCCGATCTGGAACGGGAGATGCGTGAAAGTCCTTCAATGGAGGCTCGAAGGGTTCTGCTGGATATGAAATCATGGGAATTGCGTGCGGCCCGCAGCGCTTGGTTTCCGGATATCGCCCTGCAGGTCGGA
>CAYMND010000143.1:0-6906 GCA_964391685.1 uncultured Clostridia bacterium
TCGTCCAGGTTCACGTCGATGATCTGGGCTCCGTTTTCAACCTGGCTGCGGGCGACTCCCAGGGCTTTTTCATATTTTTTTTCCCGGATCAGTTTGGCGAAGCGGGCCGATCCGGCAACGTTGGTCCGTTCGCCGATGTTGACGAACAACCGGGATTTGTCGATGGTCAGAGGCTCGAGTCCGCTGAGGCGGCAACGGGGCTCAGCGACGGGTAGGCTGCGTGGCTTTTTACCGGCAAGGGCGTCGTTGATGGCGGAGATATGCTCGGGAGTGGTGCCGCAGCAGCCTCCGGCGATGTTGAGCAATCCTTCATCCGCCAGCCGGCTGATGACACCGGCCATATGGTCTGGCGCCTGGGTGTAGCGTCCCAGTTCGTTCGGAAGACCGGCGTTGGGATGCATGGAAACCGGGTATTCGCAGATTTTGGATAGATTGCGGATGTGCGGGATCATCTGGTCCACCCCCAGGGAACAGTTGAGACCCAGCGACAGGGGGGATGCGTGGCGGACGGAATGGTAGAATCCCTCGATGGTCTGACCCGTCAGGGTGCGGCCGCTCTGGTCGCTGATGGTGGCCGAAATCATGACCGGAAGACGGACCCCTGTTTTTTCAGCCGACCGTTCGATGGCCTTCAGGGCGGCCTTGGCGTTGAGCGTGTCGAAAACGGTTTCCACCAGGAAGATGTCGACGCCGCCTTCAGTGAGTCCCAGCACCGCCTCGTAATAGGTTTCGGTCATGTAGTCGAAATCGACTTCCCGGTATGCGGGATCGTCGACGCGGGGAGAAATGGAGCAGGTCTTGTTGGTGGGACCGATGGAACCGGCGACGAATCGCGGCTTGTCCGGAATCATGTCACTGAACCGGTCGGCCTGCAGACGGGCCAGTCGGGCTCCTTCCCGGTTCATTTCCCGGATCAGGGACTCTGTGCCGTAATCACCCTGTGAAATGCGGTTGGAAATGAAGGTGTTGGTCTTGATGATGTCGGCGCCGGCCTCGAGGTAGCGGCGGTGGATGTCTTCAATCACTTCCGGACGGCTGAGCACCAGGATGTCCCCGTTGCCCTTCAGCTGTCGGGGATGATTCTGGAAGCGTTCTCCCCGATAGTCGTTTTCCGACAGTTTCAACGATTGAATGAGGCTGCCGAAGGCGCCGTCGAGAATCAGAATCCGGTTCTTCAACGCTGTCTTCAAAAGGGTTCCTGTTGCTTCTTTTTCCATTCCTGGCCTCCCTGTCTGGGTCTGTTCCGTTAAAATAACAATATATCATGATATATTGATATGTCAAGTGCCGTCTCCGCTCCCGCTTGTCGGGAGAAGAAGAGGTGAGTCCGGAACATGAAAACAAGGCACTTTATTTTCTATTATGCTATACTTTTATTGCGGATGCATGAAAAAACATCTTACGAGCGGGGTTGTGGTGAGAGATATCTTATCTGAACAGAATATGATCGAAAATCTGGAAGAGGACAGCGGAGCCATTGACGTTTCCAAGCTCCGCAGCCGGCTGCGTTCCATGACCGAATCCCCCCTCGAGTTCCTGCTTCTCCTTGACAGACGGGGCGGAATCCGTTTTGCCAGTTCCGAGTTCTGCCGCTGCTGGGGCCTGGATCTTACACAGGTTTTGGGTACTCCTTTCAGTCGTTTTTTCGTCGCCAATGAACGGAGTATGGTCAAGGAGTATCTCGAAAATCTGGCTTCACAACCGATTGAGACGGAAGTCAGCCTTTTCATCGGGGTCAAGGCGGAAGAACGGCGTTTCATGAGATGGAAGTTCATTGGAATTCACAGAGAGGGCCGTTTGGAGAAAATTGCGGTAACCGGGAGAGACATCGTCAGTCAGCAGATGGCCGAGCACCTGATCAGCGAACAGGATCGTCAGCTGCGAACGATGATGGCCAATCTGCCCGGAATGGTCTACCGCTGTCGAAACGACGAGCAAATGACTCTGGAATTCGTCAGTGAAGGGGCTTTGGCTCTGACGGGCTTCATGCCGGCGGAGCTGATCGAAAACCGGCACAAGTCCTACAGCGAACTGATCCTCCCGGTCGATCGGGAACGGGTGAAACAGGAGATGGCCCGGGCAGTGGAGAGTCGCCAGCCCTACCAGTTCACCTACCGGCTCGTTCGTCGCGACGGCAGGGAGATCTGGGCCCGGGAGCAGGGCTGCGCCATTTACAAGAAAAGCGGCCGGGTCCGTTACCTGGAAGGCATCATCATGGATGTCAGCAAGGAACGGATTCTGGAAGATCAGCTGCAATACGCTCAAAAAATGGAAGCTGTCGGTCAGCTGGCCGGCGGAGTGGCCCATGATTTCAACAACATGCTGCAGGTGGTGCTGAGTTACACCGAACAATTGATTGAAAACAGCTCTTTACCGGATGAGGAACAAGCCAGTCTCAATCATATTTACAGCGCCTCCCTCCGGGCCAGGGACCTGGTACAGCAGCTTTTGGCCTTCGGCCGGAGGCAGCTTCTGGAACCGGAAAGGCTCGACCTGAAGGAACTGATCATCCATATGACCGAATTGCTGCCGCGCGTGCTGGGCGAGAATATACGGTTGAACTTCCGGTGCCGGGGAGATCGGTTCCATGTGCTTGCCGATTCCGGGGCCATTGAACAGGTGATCATGAATCTCTGTCTGAATGCACGGGATGCCATGCCCGGAGGCGGGGAAATCACGGTCGAGCTGTATCGGATGGAGCTGGGTGAGGAAAGCGGATTCGATCTTGAACCGGGAAACTATATCGCAGTCTCGGTGCGGGACGAAGGAATCGGCATGAATGCCGATCTGCAGAGCCATATTTTCGAACCGTTCTTCACCACCAAGGGGGTCGGCGAGGGCAGCGGTCTCGGTCTGGCCACCGTGTACGGAATCATCAAGCAGCATAACGGTGGAATCGAGGTGAAGAGCGAACCGGGGAAAGGTTCGATCTTCCGGGTGCTGCTTCGGGAAATGGAACCGGAGGAGTTCGTCGCTGACGGGTTGAAGGCCTTGTCCCGGACCGGAATGCCCGAAGCCGGCAGAATACTGGTTGTCGAGGATGATGCCCTGGTTCGGCAGCTCGTGGTCAACACTCTGGTCGGCAGCGGCAGGAAGGTGGACGAGGCGGTGACTTTTGTGGAGGCCATCCGTCTGCTGAAGCAGAACAGCTGGGAGTACGATCTGGTGATCTGCGACCTCGGGCTTCCCGACGGGAGGGGCAACGATCTGCTGGCCCAGGTGCGCCTGAACAGTTCAAAACCGCGACTGATGCTGATGTCGGGATTCATCGATGAATCGAGCAACCGTGACGGACTGTTCCATATCATTCGCAAACCGTTCCGGGGGAAGGAACTGATCGGGAAAATCACCGAGCTGATGGGCGTCTGATGCAGTTTGTCCCGGCCGGATGGAATCGTGGTATGATGCAGCAGGAATTTCAGAGGAAAAATAGGAGGAACAAGCAATGAAAAAAACGATGCTATCGGTTTTGACCATCGCATTTTTCGTGTCGCTCTTTTGGGCGGCCGATAAAAGCCCCTTCACCATCGAAGATCTCTATCGCTTGAAAAATGTGTCCGGAATCACCGTGTCTCCTGCCGGGGATCGGCTGGTTTTCGGAATATCGTCGAGTGATCTCCGAAAGAATGAGCGTGATGCCGACCTGTACGAGATGCGTTTCCCTACGTTTGCCGTCCGGCAGCTGACAACGGCCAAGGGGTCCGAGTATTCCGCGTTCTGGTCGAAAGACGGCAAAATCCTCTATTTTGTGTCATCCCGGGACGGATCTCCGCAGGTCTACGCTCTGCCGATAGACGGTGGAGAAGCCAAAAAAATCACCGATTTCGAACCGGGAATATCGTCTCCGACTCTCCTCGCCGACGGGAAGACCATTCTGTTCAGCGCTTCGGTTTATCCCGAATGCGGCACCGACGCCTCCTGTTACAAAAAACAGCGTGAAAAACTCGGCAGCGGCCCCGTCCAGGCCCATATCGCCGATTCTCTGCTCTACCGGCACTGGACCGGTTACCGCGAGTTTCAGTACAGTCAGCTGTTTTCCTGCGACATGGAGACCGGGAAGGTGACCATGCTGACCCGGGGCAAAACCGATTATCCGGCCTACAATCACGGCAACGGGAACGGTTTCGATGCTTCTCCCGATGGCCGGGAGCTCTGCGTTGTGGCCAATCTCGATTCACATCCCGAGCTTTCCACCAACAGTGACCTTTTTGTTCTGCCCCTGGACGGCGACACCGAGCCCGAAAACATCACCGGCGACAACAAGGGATTCGACGGAGATCCCCTCTATTCCCCGGACGGACGCTGGATCGCTTTCCGCACCCAGGCCACTGCCGGTTACGAGGCTGACTGCTTCCGCCTGGCTCTATACGACCGCACGAAAAAAACGACCCGGATCCTCACCGGACACATGGACAACTGGGTGGATTCGCTGAAATGGTCCCCCGATTCCAGATCGCTCTTTTTCCTGGTTCAGGAGAAAGGACGGTATCCGCTGTATCGGCTCGACATCGCTTCCGGAAAGACCGTCAGGCTGCTGGAATCCGGATCGATCCGGGAGTTCGCCCTGCACGGCGACGGCAGAGGCGTCTATTTCACCCGAACAACGGTGGCCCAGCCGGTGGAGCTCTGGAGCAGTCGATTCGACGGCAAGCCTCCACGCCGCCTGACCACCTGCAACCTGGCCCTGGAGAAGGAAGTCGACATCCGGCCGGCCGAGGAGATCTGGGTCAAGGGAGCGGAGGGCAGAGATGTACACGTATTCATCGTCAAGCCCCACGGATTTGTGGAAGGGGAAAAGTATCCCCTGATCATCAACGTTCACGGAGGACCGCAGATGATGTGGGCCGATTCCTTCCGCGGGGACTGGCAGGTCTATCCGGGAGCCGGCTACGTGGTGGCCTTCCCCAATCCGCACGGTTCCACCGGGTACGGCCAGGAGTACACCGCCGCGATTTCCGGCGACTGGAACGGCAAGGTCATCGAGGATGTCATGAAGGTTACCGAACACCTGGCCGAACTGCCCTATGTAGACGCCGAGCGCATGGGAGCCATGGGCTGGTCATGGGGTGGATACGCCATGATGTGGCTGGAGGGTGCCGAGACTCCGTTCAAGGCGCTGGCATCCATGATGGGGGTCTACGATCTGCGGTCCATGCATGGAGCCACCGAGGAACTCTGGTTTCCCCGCTGGGATCTGAACGGAACGCCCTGGGAAAACGCCGACGGGTACGAGAAGATGAATCCCTCATCCCGGGTGGCGTCATTCAAAACGCCCTGCCTGGTCATTACCGGTGAACGGGATTACCGTGTGCCCTATACGCAGAGCCTGCAGTTCTTCACCGACCTGCAGTCCATGGATGTGCCCTCGCGTCTGATCGTGTTCAAGAACGACGGCCACTGGCCCGACAATCTCCGGTCGATGCCGGTATACTACAACGCTCACCTGGAATGGTTCCATAAATACCTGGGAGGCGGAGCGGCTCCTTGGAGCACCGAAGAGATGATCCGCAACCGGGTCTTTGACGAAACGGAAAAGAAATAGTCCATAATCCAAAAGAAAAAGGGGACGTCGTCTGATGGCGTCCCCTTTTTTTTTGAATAACCGGATACTTAGAGCATTCCGAACTTCAGGGTCAGACTGACGGTCATGCCGCTCATTTTGCCGTTGGTGGAATAGCGTTCGTCGACACCGCTGGCGAAACGGTAGCCGATGCCGGCGTTGAAGGAGAAATACCGGGTGATGTTGGCTTCCAGGTTGATTTCCGGTTCGATGGCCAGGAATACGTCGTTGCGTTCATGGTGGCGGCCGTACCAGCCGGTGTCCGGTCCCTCGTACGAATCGTCCGCCAGGTAACAGAGCTCGAGTTGCCGTACGCCGGCGCCGATGAGGATGCCGGTGTTGATGTGCAGAGCCTTGTCGGCGAACAGGGCGGCTTCGATATAGAGACCGCCGTAGCCCATTGTTAATTTGTCATGGTCATCACACCAGAAATCACAGTCGTCATCCCAGTCCATGTCCTCCACCCGGCCGTAGCCGGCGAAACCGAGGGCGAACCGATGGTTCACCAGCCAGCAGATTTTTCCGCCCATCAGCAGAGTGGAATCACCGTCTATTTTGCTGTACTTCATCACCGGGGCGATGAAGAAACCGTGGCGGACACCGTGGCCGAGCCAGGTGGCCGGTTGATCGTCGTCGGCCGGCAGTACGCCGGGAATCATGAACATAAGCAGTGAAATCAGAAGCAGGTATCGTTTCATTACGGACCTCCGTGTCTTTCCGTGCAATTTCTCTGATTAAACACAGTGAGTCCGTGACGGTGTCACCGAAGCTGGGATTATTCTTTTTTCACCTGAGCGGAGGGGTTCTGCATCGTTTTCTGAATTTTCTGATACTCTTCCAGGTCGCGCAGGGGGTTCAGGTCCGGATCCTCATCGAGTAGCTTCCGATTGGCAAATCCGTTTTCAACAGCCTCCCGCAGGCTGCGCAGGGCCTGTTTTTTTCTGCCCAGGCGGGCCTGGATGCAGGCGCTGTTGTAGAGGGCCACCGGGTAGGCCCGGGTTCCTTCGCTGGCTTTGCACAGGACCATGGAGAAGTATTCCGCGGTCTGTTCCTTTTTCTGCTCCAGATAAGTCAACAATTTCCCGTTGGCGGCATCGGCGATGGCCGATTTGAGGCGCCTGGCCAGGCCGCTTTCATACGGGTCCTTGGCGCTTGCCGCTGACTTGTTGATCCCCCCGAGACCGATTTCGGCGATCAGTCCGTTGATGTTGGTGTCGTCGGAAGGACCCTGGATCAATTTTTGGAAAACCTGGGCGGTCCGTTTCAGGGTGGCGGCTTCCCGATTGAGACGTCCTGTCTCCTCCTTTTTGAATTGCTTGTACTCCCTGCCATCCTGCCAGCGGACT
>CAYMND010000144.1:0-6901 GCA_964391685.1 uncultured Clostridia bacterium
AACAGATGCTGTTGAAAGCAAAGAGAGCCCACCCTGAAAACCTGGAGATCTTGAGAAAAACGTACGATTTCTATCAGCAGATCGGTCAGATCGAAAAATCCATCACCCAGGGGAAAGATCTGCTGGAACAGCTGAGGGCCCAGGGACACACCGAAGAATACAACCAGTTGCTCAACACCTTGTCCAACATTCACCCCGAAGATGACCAGCTGGTGGAAATGAGCGGCAACGAAACCACCAACATCGACATCGATTTTGATCAGGAAGAACTCGAAGAACAGCTCCAGGGAATGGCCGACTCCCAGGTTCTGGCCATACAGCAGGAACCGCCCGAATCGGAAATTCTGATCCTTTCGGAAGACAGCACCGTGGACGAACCCGATCCGCTGGAGAGTTCCAAAACCCTCTCATCCGTTTTTTCGGAACTTGACTTCTATATCAACGACGGATACTTCGGCGACGCAGAAAAGCTGATCAACGAACTGAAAAAGAAGTATCCGGAAAATGACCAGCTGGTCTCCCGTATCGAACGGTTCAAGAAAGAGACACAGAAAGATCAGTTCAATGCCCCGACGATACAGGAACCCTTGCCGGAGCCTGAACCGGAACCCGAACCGGAACCGATGCGGCCCGCCAAGCCGGTATCCGGCATTCGGGAACTTGAACTTGACGCCGAACCGGTTATCGGAGAAGAAATTGACGAACGGGGCAATATATCCGGCAGTTTCGACATCGAAACGCTGCTGCCGGAGAAAAGTTCTCCCAACCTCATCGAGGATTTCAAACTCGAGGTGGAATTCGACAGCGGCCTCGTCTCCCCCGAACCCCATCCGGTGACTTCACAGGAACCCCCTCCGACTTCCGGCAGAAAAAAAGCAACCGTGGACATTCAGTCCGCTCTTTTCGAAATCGAGCAGACGGTCATGAAGAAGGGATCCTCCGGAACATTTCTCAAGCCCGAGGAGATCGAGCCCCCGGAAATGAAGCCGGAAGAGATCATCCCCTCGGAAGAGGTATTCGAACTGGACAGCGAATCCCTTGAAAGCGGGGAATTTTCTCTCAACCTGATGGAGGAGGAAAAACCGAAGCCGGAGGCTCCCGGTATTACTCCCCCGCCCGGTCCGGTCAACGAAGCCTTCATCGACACCTTGCCCGAAGACGATTCCCTCGTTCTCAGTCATCTTTTAAAAGAAGAAGACGAACCGATCGTTTCCGAATCACCCTTCCAGGAGATCAGCCACACCGATATCCCTTTCGAACAGGACGAGGACCTTCTCAGCGACGAACTCCTGGTCTTTGACAGTCAGGGCGAATACATGAACACCGAAGACAACGTGACTTCGGAACTACAGGCCCTGTCCCACTGGATGAAGGAGCTCGAAAAACAGAGAACCTCCACCATTGAGAAGAATATGATGGAGATCTTCGAGGAATTCAAGAAGGGGGTCGATGAAAAGATCGGTACTGAAGATTACGATACCCGATACAACCTTGGTATCGCATACAAGGAAATGGGACTCATCGAAGAGGCCATCCACGAATTTCTCATTTCATCCAAACATCCTCTGAAATTCTTCGATTCCGCAGGTCTGTTGGGCATGTGTTTCCGGGAAAAGGGAATGAACGAAGAAGCCATCGCCTGGTTTGAAAGGGCTTTAGAGACCAATGACCGGCAAAAGGAAGAGTACCTGGCTATCAAATACGAACTGGTTCAGACTTTCAAACTCAAGGAAGATTATGAGAACGCTCTCAAATATATCAACGAAATCCGGGGGGAATATCAGGATTATCGGGACATCGCGCAATTATCGCAGGAAATCGAATCACTCTCCAGGGAATAAGGGGATTTGTTCATCCTCGAGCGCGAGGAGCAGTTCTTCGAGCTGCTTCGAAGCTGGGCCTGGCGCTACAAGCGCCGTCAGCTGATCAAAGTCCCGCTGCCGGATTCCCCCGAACTGTATGATCTAGCGATCCGCCTGTGCCGCTGCAGCGGGCCGTATGTCCAGGAAGCATGGGCCGTCACGCGACAGCCGGAAGGGCTGTTTCTATGGCTGGAGGCTCCCGGACCGAACAGCCGGAACTTTATCACTGCACTCGAAGAAAAGCTTCCCGGTACCATCGACATCACCAGTTGCTGGAACTGGGACACCCCCTGCACCGCGGACGGAACCAACTGGTTGTACCCGTTGACCATCTGTACCCCGCATTCAACTGAGAAAAAGCAAACCAAGTCGGGCCGCCCGCCAAAAAAAATTTCGTATCACTCCGATTCGTCCGGAATCTGGAAATTCGGGCAACCGTTTTTCACCCGCTTCGAATCGCCCCTCTCCCTGCTGGTCAAGTCGGATCACCCGGCTCACAGAATTCTCATACGCAAACAGATCGCCCGACTATTCGACTGGAAAAAGACCTGGCTCATCGATCTGGGAGAAAGCCCCCTGTGCCTGACGATCGGTACGGATGCCCGGGAACAGGAAGAATACATTCACCGTTTCTGCAGAAAGATCACGGATTTTTCAAAAAACACGCCGGTGGTGGTTCTGTGCGACACAGTTTCCAGTTCCCACGAATCAGCCATCATCCATCAGCTGCTGTATCACCTGGCGGACCACGCCCCGCTGCTTCTCTGCCTCGAACCCAGCGAACACATCCGCTTCTGCTGGGCCTTGACCGATGAAGTCAGTGAACTGTTCCCCATACCATCCGAAAAACACAACGGGGGGAAAAAAATCGATCCCACGATCCTCGAACGGATTGTCAGACTGATGGATATCATCCCTGACCGTCTATCAATGGATCAACTGAAGAAATGGTTTGCCCGAAAAGAGAAGCCCCAGGTCGACAGCTGCCTGGATCAAGGGTATCTGATTGAAAAGAGCGGTCGGATCATGATTTCCGATATACTGTCCCAGCATCGTTTGACAGCATCCATCCCGGCATGCCCTTGCGCTGAGGATGAAGAGGAAATACTACATCAGGCCCTTGCCTTCCTCAATTCACCTTTGTCCGAATTCAAACTTCTTCTGCTGCAAGAAGATCTGCCTTCCCTGGAAAAATTGTGCAGATCATCCGGATTCCTGAGACTGATGCACCAGCAGTCCCGGCAATTGAGCCGATTACTGGAACATACGGAGAAGCGATGGGGTCATCAAACCAAAACTGCCCTGATTGTTTCCGAACTGTCCCTCTCCCTGTTCCTTCTCCCCCAGACGGAACGCTGCCTGAATCTCATCGGCACCTCCGGCACGGAAAATGAAAAGGCCCGTGAATACAGGATGATTCTGGATGACCTCCGTGATTTCAGTCTGGATAGGCTGTTGAGTCGAATCGGATCGGACGGGGAGCAGCACGATGCGGACCACCCACGGATTCAGCCTGCAGAACTTGAGGAGAGAGGGTACCTCAGCCTGGCCATCATCATGGAAATCGAGGAATCGATCTCTTCCGGAAGCGACAAACTGACGCGAAAGATGAACGAGTTTCTCTTCCGCGGTAAATGCCTGGACAATCCGGACCTGCATATCTGGTGCAACACCGCCTGGGCGCACTGGCAAATGCGCAACGGCAGTCCTGCACTGGCCCGTTCACTGCTGCAGGACTGTCAACGGATCCAGAGCCCGCACCTCCTTTCCTGCCAGGCGAGCATCGAGATCTGTGAAATTTTGCTGGGGCACTGGAACTGGCCTGCACAGGCCTGGCCCGGCAGGCTGCCCTGCGGTGATCTGCCACCGGACAGACGCTGCTGGGACTACCTGCACCTGATGCTGCAACACCGATTCGGGGAGGCTGATATCAAGTACCAATCCCTGTTCCCCTTTTCGGAGACCGGGAAAGATTCGCAGCAGAAGCATTGCGCCGGTCTTGGCCCGGAGAACATGGCCGCTTTCGGAAGCGGAAAACCCGATCGGCTCCCCCCATGGATGGAATTCGTTCAGATGGCGGTCCTTCCTTTCGCAAAGCAGGCCGGCAGGGATTCCGTTTCCCTGCCGGCACTGCCCCCCGCCTGGGTGGGCCGGGAACGGAATTACTATTATTACGAGGCCCATTATCTCCGGTTTCACGACCCCCGGACGCCTCTGCCGAACCAGGGAGAGGAGAAGGACATCTTTCTCGACACCTGCGCTTACTTTACCCGTCGGGGCCGGCGCATGTCACCGCAGATGGAGGCCATCGGCAACAGACTGGCCGGAATCGCACTGACCGAAAGCAGATTGAGAATCCCCCGCGATGAAAGCCCCTCTTCCCTGAACTCCGTCACACCGGAAGATGCGCCATCCCCCCTGGACGCCATCATCGGCAGGAGTCCGGTGATCATCGAATTGAAAATGCAGATACAGAAGGTCAGCCGCGTGGACTTCACTGTGACCATTCTCGGGGAAAGCGGTACCGGAAAGGAAATCATCGCCCGGACGATCCATCAACTCAGTCCCCGTCGGGAAGCTCCGTTCATCACCTTCAACTGCGCCGCTCTGCCGGAAACCATGCTGGAAGCGGAACTTTTCGGCTTTCAGAAAGGCGCCTTCACCGATGCCAGAGAAACGAGAGTCGGTCTGATCGAAGCCGCGGAAGGAGGCAGCCTTTTCCTGGACGAAATCGGTGAAATGCCCCTGCTGCTGCAGGCGAAGCTGCTCCGCTTCCTGCAGGACCGCCAATTGCGCCGCCTCGGTGAAAACCGCTTACGGCCGGTCAACTGTCGCATCATCTGTGCAACCCATCGGGATCTGCGATCCATGGTCCGGGAGAATTCCTTCCGGGAAGATCTCTTCTACCGCATCATCGAGCTGACAGTCCAGGTTCCGCCGCTACGTGAACGGAAGGAGGATCTTCCGCTGCTGCTGGACCATTTCATCGAAAAATACCGTTTTCCGGACCTGAGTGACACGGAAAGGCTCTGGCTGGGTCTGAAATGGATGAGCCGGAACTGGCCGGGCAACGTCCGTGAGCTGGAATCCCGGATCAAGGAATTGATCACCTACTACCCCCATCACCCCGACCTGGAGGAGGAGCAACAAGCGGTCCGTTTCAACGAAGGGACCCTGCACAGTTCCAAAAAGCAGTTCGAACGCATCTGCATTCTTCGAGCACTGGAACGAAACGGATGGAATCGCAGCCAAAGCGCCGAGGATCTGGGCATCAGCCGCATCGCCCTGTTCAAGCTCATGCGCAAGCATCGTCTGATGGAAACCCGATGAAAACACCAAACCCTGCTTTTTGTCCGGTTTTGGAACACAAAAGACACGAAACGCCGCCTTTTCCATTGCCCGCTGACGATAACACTCATTTTCTTTCATTCTCATTAATGGCAGATATTTTGCTACAATAGTTGTTCCAATTCGTTATACAAGGAGAAAAAGACATGGCCAGCAGACACCGAGCCGCCACTAGCGCAGCGCTCTTTCTTATCTCTTTTCCCGCACTTCTCATTTGCCAAAGCCTCAACATCACTTCCCCCTCGTCCGGAACCTCATGGTATACCGGAAAAACCTACAATATCACTTGGGTAAAAACGGGAAACATGAACAACCAGATCAAAATCCGACTGTTCGACAGAAGCGGCACCACCAAAGTAATGGATATCGTCAACTCCGCTCCCAACAACGGACAATTCCAATGGACGGTACCCAGAACTGTCAATTCCGGTCAATACGTTATTCGAGTCAGGACCGTGGACGGTGCCATCTGGAACCAGAGCACTCCATTCACAATCCAGAAAGGTGGTGTCTCGAGTGCCACGCAGCCCCCGGGCGCCCCACCGGAGACCACCCCGCAGCCTCCATCCGGCACTTCCGTTTCGCAGCCGGCATTCCTGGCTACCTCCGCCTACGATTTTTCCATCACCCAGTTGACCCGGGACCATGGGAACCTCTGGGCAACGGTGAAAAATGACGGCAACAAGGCCTTCAACGGCCTATTGCCCTTTCGAATCCAGGCCATGGGACACGACAACACCATTCCCATCTCCCTCAACCTTCCCGCCGGAGAAAGCCGACAGGTGGACCTGATCTGGCAGACCTACGAGCGTGACATTTTCGAATTCGGCAATCGAAGCGTGCTGACGGTGACAGCCAATCCGGCTCATTCCGTCCTGGAGGGGCGCTACGACAACAACACAGCCAAACTGATCTTGAGTACCCCATACACCGCCTGGATTGACGATATGAGCATTAAGGTCATTCCCCAATTCAATCCCAAGGGGACTGACCCGTTCCATCTCACCGCCCGCATCACTGTCCGGGCCCGGGGCAACGGCCCGGTGATCATCAAATATATCAGTTCCAATGGCGCACGGATGACCAGAACCTTCTACGTCAACAGTCCATCGGCCTATGCGGACCTTACCCAGACCTTCGTCATACAGCCGCTTACAGTCGAGCAGCTCAACCGCATGCACAACAATCCGACGCCCCCCCCCTATACGCTGGTGGGGAACGACGTACCTCCGGGATACGACGTCGGCAGGTATACCGAGTGCTTTATGGCTCCTTCACAACCCTCGGTGGGGGGAAAGAGCCGCTCCGCCAGATTCAACTATTTTTTCAAGATTTTCTGAGCAAATACCCCGAACCAGTCGGGACCGTCCGAAACGGCAAGGGAGCGGCGGTTTTCCGCCCCTTGCCTTTTGATTTTTTCATAAGAATGTGATACCGTAGCGGGCATGAACCCTGTCATCAACAACCACATCGCCCTGATCATGGCCGGAGGCCAGGGCACCCGCTTCTGGCCCATGAGCTCCGAAAAACGACCCAAGCAGTTTCTGCCCATCACCAGCGAAAAGTCCCTGATTCTGGAGACCTTCGATCGGCTGAAGGAATTCATCGCCCCGGAGCACATCTACATCGTCGCCGACGGCCGTTACCGGCCCCAGATCACCGACGCCCTGCCGGAGTTCCGGGCCGACAAC
>CAYMND010000145.1:0-6896 GCA_964391685.1 uncultured Clostridia bacterium
GCCCATCTGGGGTCCGGTATGGGGATGACGTTCTTGAAGCATATTGAAAGAACCGAACTTCTGGCCATCGTCATCGATCCCTTTTCTTCATCCTCAATTCTTCCGGAAGACCAATATACCATTCTGATGAATGAGCTCAAACTGTACAATCCTTCTCTATTGAAAAAAAAGAAAATTGTAGTCGTCAATAAAAGCGATCTTCTTCCGGATTCTGATAAAGATAACAGGATATTGAAACTAAAAAACAAACTGGATCGTGTTGGCATTGATCTGGTTGTTATTTCTGCGGCAACAGGGTACAATATTTTACATTTCATTGACATATTGTTTCAATTTTGCCCCAAAAAAAATGTCTGATAACATTGGACTTCTTGGCGGTACATTCAATCCGCCCCATTTTGGCCATATCGGTCTTGGTCGGGAAGTCCTACAGCACTTCCCGGTTCATTCGATCCGTTTTGTCCTATCCGCTTTTCCTCCTCATAAATCCGGATCGCATATTGTCGATCCTTCCGTACGGTTTTTACTTCTGCAGCAAGCGCTCTCTCCTTATGATAAATTTTATGCCGACCAATCGGAGCTGAAACGCGCTTCTCCATCCTGGACGTATACGACTGTTGTTGATTTGAAAAAAAATTTTCCGGATACATCTTTCTTTTTTGTTTGCGGAAGCGAAGCTTTTCTTGCCATTCGGACCTGGTTCGAATATCAATCTCTTCTGGATATGATCGGGTTTCTGGTTTTTTTGAGAAGTCCTTCTCATTATCAATCACTTGTTCAACTTTGTCATGAGGAAAAAATCGGTATTCATCCTTCTCCTCCTGTTTTACCTGCTGCAAGAGAGGTGACATTGTTTTCTGTTTCCTGTGAAACGCTATTATTTTCTTCATCCGAAATTAGAAAAAAAATTCGAAATAAAGAACAATTTGAATATATGTTGCCGGATCCAGTCGTAAAGATCATCAAGGAGAAAAAGCTATATGTCTGATTCAACCAACCAGTTTACCCTCCTGCAGGATATGCTGAAGAAAAGCAGACTTCCTTCAGCTGTCAAGCGAACCGTTTTGTCAATGCTCGATAAAAAAGGGGATAGAATTACCGTTATTAAACTCATCGGCCTTTCTGACATATGTGATTATATGATTCTCTGCAGCGGTCAATCTGTACGTCAGAATCAGGCAATTGCCGATGAAATCATCGCCAGGTTATCCAAAGAACTAAAAACCAAACCGTTCAATTCCGAAGGAAAACAAACCGGTGAGTGGATTCTGATTGACTATATCGATTTCATCGTTCATATTTTTAATCCGGAAATAAGAGACAGGTATTCGCTAGAAAAAATGTGGATGGATGCAAAACGTTACGATTTTTACATTAATTGATCTTCTGGAGTCTCCGCTTTCCAGAGAAATCCGTGTTCAAGTCATGCGGGCAGCCGAAAACAATCTTCCTGTTTTGTTTTTTGGAGAAACGGGTGTCGGAAAAGATATTTGGGCAACGTTTCTTCATGCTCTGAAAGGAAATGTTCCGTTTGTGAACCTTCATTGTGCCGATCTTCCGGATACTTTGCTTGAGAGCCAATGGTTTGGTTATAAAAAAGGATCTTTTACCGGTGCGGTTTCTGACCATTCCGGTATTTGGTTGAACGCGAACAACGGTGTTCTTTATCTCAACCGCATCGATTTGTTAAAAAATGATCTTCAGAGTAAACTGCTGCGAGTAATTGAGCGCAAACGCTTTTTTCCTTTGGGGTCTTCAGATGAAGTTTCGTTGAATGCTCAATTTGTTTTTTCAACAAATGACGATATTGTCCAACAGGTTGAAAAAGGTCTGTTTCGGTCTGATCTGTACTACCGAATTTCATCTTTTTCCATCCGGATTCCTCCTCTTAGGGAAAGAAAGGATGAAATTCTTCCGCTTCTTCGATTTTTCGCAAAAAAAGCGAATGTTGAAATCTCTTTAAGTCAAAAATCATTTGACATATTCTATCATCACCCTTGGTTTGGAAATATCAGAGAACTGGAAAATTTTGTCAGCCGTTGTGTCATATCAGAAGGCGCCATTAATGATTTCGGTGTATCGAAATATCTGGATGACAGCTCATTTTTTTCTTCTTCGATTTCACAGGAAATGAGTTTGGATGAATTGGAAAAAAAATATATTCATCATTTGTTGACTCGATATAAAAACAAGGCTCTAGTCTCCAGGATTCTCGGCGTTACTAGAAAAACTCTGTACAACAAATTGAAACACTATGGAAAAGATTAAATTGCTGTGTATCGGTCAGTGTAAAGATAAAACCATAGATACGCTTTCAAAAGATTATCTTAAAAGGATCAACACCTTTTTACCTTTCAACCTCGTTGAACTGAAAGACAAAAAAGGGAAAAGGGCTTCTTCCGAAGAACCATTTGTCGTTGATCAAATGCTCAAGCATATACAATCGAGAGATTTTCTGGTTCTTCTTGATTCTGAGGGAGAAATGATGTCATCCACAGTTTTTTCCAAATGGGTTTCCGACTATTTCCTTCACAACCGTAATCCGTTGGTTTTTGTCATCGGAGGCGCCTCTGGTATTCCTTCTGTTCTATATCAGAGATGCCAGTTGAAACTTTCCTTTTCCAGAATGACCTTTCCGCATGAGCTGTTTCGCCTAATGTTTCTTGAGCAGATGTATCGTTCCTTTACCATAATTCATCATTTTCCATACCATAAGTAGGCTGTTCTGTTTGACAGCTGGGAGTTTAGCGCATAAAATAGCTTCTTATTTTTTTCTTGGAGATTGAATTGGACATTCAGAAATTCTTGTCGATCGGGGAACAGGCGGTAACCGAAGCGGTACGGATTACCCGTAAAATACAGGATCAGTTTATTGCTTTCGATTCGATAATCAAAGACGACTGCAGTCCGGTAACCTTGGCAGATTTCACTGCTCAGGCCTTGATATGCAGATTGCTGAAAAAACTTGCTCCTTCGATACCCATTGTGGCGGAAGAAACCTCCACTCTTCTGAGAGAGTCTTCGAACCAAGCTGTGGCCAGTAAAATTCTCTCAATTCTTGATGATGAAGGCTATGGACATGAATTCGGCAGTTTTGATTCTCTCTTTTCCAGCATAGATCTCGGGCAAAACACTCCGGACGATTTTTTCTGGACCCTGGATCCCATTGACGGCACGAAAGGGTTTCTTCGCGGTGAGCAGTACGCAATCGCTCTTGCTTTGATTGTTAATGGGGAAGTTGCTTTAGCGGTTATCGGCTGCCCCAGGCTGCATATCGAACATGATCTCAGCACGAAAGGGTTTCTGTTTTCTGCAATCCGCAACAAGCCGAGTTACAGAAAAAATCTGCAATCCGGATCAGTCACTGTTATTGGTATTTCAAACCGAGATAATCCAGAGCACATGCGCTTTGTTCAAAGCTATGAGTCTGCGCACGGAAATCTGCCACTCCAGATTCGCATTGCGGATGATCTTGGTTTTTTGCAAAAACCGGTTCAAATGGACAGTCAGGTAAAGTATTGCGCTGTCGCCTGCGGCCTTGCCGAAGTTTATGTACGAATTCCAAATCCGAATCGACCCGATTATCGTGAAAAAATCTGGGATCATGCAGCCGGTGCCCTGATCGTGCAACAAGCCGGCGGCTGGGTCAGCGATATTTACGGCAATCCCCTCGACTTCAGTTGTGGAAAAACGCTTCTCAAGAATAAAGGTATTATTTCCTCTATCCCCTCTGTTCATTCAAAGATCGTAAATCTTGTTGAGAAATATTACTTTTCATCTCAGTTTGCCTCTGAAGTTGTCCGGTAACACCCTTATTAATACGGGCGCCAGTTTTGCAATGCTTTTTTCCATAAATTCCAGCTCATGTACAGTAAAATCAGGGCCAGCATCAGACAAATTGACGGCACGACGGGAGATTTCCAGAACACCAATTTTTTCTTTATCGACTGCAATCAGGCAACCAGCCATCTTCCAGATCAGTTTTATTTTTTGATCCGGAGTTTTTATAATCTGAAAGATCGAAATATGCTTTTGTTGTTGCAGGTTGTTTTCTATAAAAGGTCTTCCGGTGCGGAAAACGGTTGCGGCAATGGCTTCAGTCGAATTCACTGGTATCATTCCTGCATTGATAAGATATTCCGGGTAAGCGAATGAAAGGATTGTTTTTTCATCATTGGAGAGCAGTATGGCAACCTCATTGGCATCCAGTTTGAGATTCTCGTAAAAAAAAGTTGCGATATCGTTGATGACGATGTGCAGCAGATCCTCTTTCTTTTCTGAGAGTATATCCGCTTCCAGTTTTGCGATTAAAGCGCCTAAATCTTGCATGAGCTGATCCCTCCATTTTCCAGAATATATTAATATCTTATCTTAAAAAAAACAATTGTTAAAAACGTGTTCTTTCAACATCCCGTGTTTGTTGATCTTTTCCGGTCTTAACGGTATAATCCTTTCTAATTTTAATTCTTCTGAAGGCAAAGCATGATCACCCAGAAAAATGATCGTCCGACTGTATCAGTAGTGATTCCGGTTTTCAACGAGGAAGAAAGCCTGCCGCTTCTCCATCAGGAACTTTTTTCTGTTTTGAATTCTCAATACCCTGATTATGAAATCATATTCATCAATGATGGCAGCACGGATCATTCTCTACAGGTTCTAGAATCGATTCATCTCAAAGACAATCGAGTAAAAGTGATCAATTTTCGGAGAAATTTCGGTCAAAGTGCCGCCATTTCTGCGGGGTTTGATTATTGTCAGGGTGAGTATATCATCACTCTTGATGCAGATCTTCAGAATGACCCGGCCGACATCCCCCTGATCATCCGTACCATTGAAGAAGGGTATGATATTGTTAACGGCTGGAGAAAAGATCGTAAAGATAAGTTTTTCAGCCGCAGGATTCCTTCATATTTCGGTAACAAACTGATTTCCTTCATCAGTAAAGTCAGATTGCATGACTACGGATGTACCCTTCGCGGATTCCGAAAAGACGTCGTCAAGAATCTCAAATTGTACGGAGAAATGCATCGTTATATTCCAGCCATCGCCTCTAAGTTCGGAATACGTTCCATTGAATTGCCGGTAAACCATCGGCACAGACAATATGGGACATCAAAGTACGGCATCGGTCGTACGTTCCGTGTGGTTCTCGATCTGATCTCCATCAAATATCTTCTCAGTTTTTCCCACCGACCGCTTCAGATTTTCGGAAGTTTTGGTTTTCTGATGATTACAGGAGGTTTCTTTAGCGGAGCGTACCTGAGTTACCAGAAATTTTTCCTGAAACAGGGGATCAGCGGCAGGCCGTTGCTTTTTTTAACGCTGCTTCTTTTCTTTCTGGGCTTTCAAATGATCACTCTTGGACTGCTGGCTGAAATGCTGGCCAAGATTTATCATGAAGGTCTCAATAAAGGTGTTTATTCTGTACGCAATACCATCGGCCTGAGCTCTCCGGTCGAGGTCAATGATCATGAATCATGAAAATCCTCATGCTGGCTCCGGAGCCTTTCTTTTCTCCTCGCGGTACCCCCTTTTCTGAATATCATCGAATCAGGTCCTTGTGCAGGCAGGGCCACCGAGTAGACCTGGTCACCTATCCAATTGGTTCTGACCTTGAGATCCCTGGATTGAAAATCTTCCGATGTGTCAATCCTTTCTTTTTTAGAAAAGTGAAAACCGGGCCATCTCTCACCAAATTGATTCTGGATTTTTTTCTTTTTTTTACCGCACTTCATCGTTTTCTTTTCAATCGATACGATCTCATTCATTCTCACGAAGAAGCGGCTTTTTTGGGTGTGATTCTGAGAAAATTTCGTAAAGTCCCCCACCTCTACGACATGCATTCTTCTCTGGTTCAGCAGATGGACAATTTTCAAACCACCAAATCTTCTGTGGTTCTGAAATTGTTTCATTGTTTCGAGAAAAAGGTTCTTTGCGATGCATCTTCTGTTATTGTGATCTGTCGAACTCTTTTTGATCATGCGGCAGAAATTTGCGGTTTGGAAAAACTGACTCTTATCGAAAACTTTGTCGATGATTGTTCCGGAACCGCTTCTTTGGTTTCTTCTCCTGAATTTCCAAACGGTTCCGATGGCGATCGGATTGTTTTATATGCCGGAACGTTGGAAGCCTATCAGGGAATCCCACTTTTACTTGAATCAATGGCTCTTCTTCCTGACACGGTCAAGTTGTGGGTCGCCGGAGGACAAAAGGTTCAGATCACCGCCTTTCAGGAGAAATGCAACGTTTTGGGTGTTTCGAATCGGGTACATTTTTTCGGGCAACTTGATCCGAATCAGATCCCCATGCTCATTCGAAAAGCCGATGTTTTGGTTTCGCCTCGCTTCAGGGGAACCAATATTCCGCTAAAAGTATACAGCTATCTGAAAAGCGGCAAGCCTTTGGTGGCGACAGACATCTTGTCACACACGCAGAGTTTGTCTGACGAAATTGCCATTTTGGTCAAACCGGAAGCCGGAGAATTTTCCAAAGGAATTTTGGCTGCTCTCGGAGAAAAGGGAAAAGCGGTTTCGAAAGCGGCAACTGCTTTTTGCGAAGTAAACTACAGTAATGAGCGCTACGATGAGCTTGTTTCTCAAGCGCTGAAAAAAGCGAGGAGACCGTAATGATCGATCGTTATGAAGTCAAGGAGATTACCGAGATTTGGAGTGCGGAAAATCGATTCAGGAAATGGCTTGATGTGGAAATCGCCATTACTGAAGTCTGGCATGCCTGGGGTCAGGTTCCGGAGCGCAGCATGGAGAATATTCGCCTGAAAGCGTCCTTCAATGTGCAACGCATCAATGAAATTGAGCGGAAAGTCAAACATGACGTCATTGCCTTTCTCACTTCGGTTGAAGAACATATCGGTTCAGATTCCGCTTATCTTCATAAAG
>CAYMND010000146.1:0-6816 GCA_964391685.1 uncultured Clostridia bacterium
GGATTGATGCTTTTCAGCCAGGGGACCAGAATCAGGGGGAAGAGGAACGCCCCCAGGTTGATGGACCAGTAGTAGACACCAAAACCCATGGCGCTGTTCTCTTCGTCGGTCAGTTTGGCAATCGTACCGGAGATGACGGGTTTGAAGATGCCGGCACCGACCCCCATGACCACCAGGGATATGAAAACGGCTGCATACTGATCCATTTGGCTGGTGAGAAAGTAGCCGGTTCCCAGGAGTGAGAATGCCGTCATCAGAACGCGGCGATAGCCGAAGCGGTCGGCTACGGCACCGGCCAGGATGGGTAGAAAATAGAGCAGTGGCTGGATCACGCCCTTGATGACTCCGACACTTTCCTTGGCGAAACCGAGGGTGTCGCTGAAGTAAACCGAAAGAAAACTCATCACGCCGTAGTAGGCGCCGCGTTCAATGAATTCGAAGAAGATAACCAGCCAGAATTGTGCCGAAAAACGACTCAAAACACCACCCGATTTTTCCATGCGTTTGCGCTCCTTGACCGCTCAGTATAAACAAAAGACAAAAAAAAATACAGCAGTCGACCGCTTGGAATGGAACCATGGAGCATGCATAGTTGAAAAGATGGTCTGAAAAATACACTATTTAAGCATCAGGGATGAAGTACCTTCATGATGAACCGTCCGTATAAGACCAGTTCCTTAAGTGGAGTCCACTGGCTGCTCATTGAAGCCCTCTGCTTTTCACTGCTGATTGTGCTCATCTTTTCCCATTTCTACAAACTTCGTGTGGAGCAGATTTTCGAGAGTGCAGTCCTTGAGGCCGACGCTTTCCTCAGGCAGGTCAATGATCGAATCGCTAATTATGTTCGCGGTTTCGGAAAAGATATTGGAACCCTCGGGCGTGTTTTATACGCTCGGATAAACCGAGATCGGGGAAACGAAAGCGGGATTGCACTGCCGGATGATCTGATAGAGGCCATTCTTCTGGGGCGTCAGGAGTATCAGTTTGTCCTCTTCAATGATGAAATCAATGGGCAAGAGGTCAGATACGAACGAAATGGGGTGAACGGGGTTCACCGGATCGAACAGAAATCACCGGGTAACAGCTTTCCGGTGCAGAAGATACAGGAGCCCAGGGAGGTCGGATCGCTATATATTTCCGCTGTTGAAACAACCGAAGACGGAGGAAATGTAACTCTTCAGGTGGATTATTCCCTGATGCTGGACAAGACAGCGGGCAACCGATACAGGGAAATTGTGGTCGGTTTGTCAGGAGAAGGTTTGCTGGAAAGTATACGATACATGACCCGGGATTTCCCGGCCCGTTTCTATCTGGTCAACGAGGAAGGGGGCTGGCTGATTGATAAGGAAAATGCCACGAAACAGAGTGTACAGGCGGTTAATAAGGGCCAGTTTGCATTCATCGATCGTTATCCCCGACTGTGGGCTGTCTTGCTCTCCGGCGGGGATGAGGGGATCTGGATGAACGAGACTGGAGATTTGCGGGTGTCCTATTACCGCTTGGATCCGGTGCGTTACCTGACGATACTCGGTGAGGGATTCCAGGATGTCCCGTTGCTGAACCGGATCGAAAGCAACGGGAAGTCCTGGATGATGATCAGCCTGATCGGAAAAGAGGAACTGGAGGCCGAACTGACCGTGATTCGGCGTAATGCTTTCCTGATACTGACCATTGGTTTTCTCATGTTGTTCTTTTTCTACCTGTTACGTTATCGGAGTCTGAAGTATCGGGAACAGAATCGGAAAAACCTCGAACTGGCCTATTTCGACCTGGAACAAATGGCCGAAAAAAGAAATGAGGATCTGGCCGAAAGCAACCGCCAGCTGTCGTTGCAAAACGAGGATCTGAGGCGGTTGCAGCATCGGACTCAGGAGCAGAGGAATTTTCTGCAGGAGATCATCGATTCCCTTTCCCACCCTTTTTTTGTCGCAGATCCAGAGAACCGGACAATTCTTCTCTCCAACAAGGCCGGACGGGAGAGACTGGGCTGCGATGAAAACGGATCGGAACCGACCTTTGATCAGCTGCAGTCTTTATGTGCGGAAGCGGGTGGCGAATGCCCCATCGCTACGGTGTTGGAATCAGGTCAGTCGTTTGTGGTTGAACGTACACGAGCCGGAAGAAGCGCACTGAATGAATCTGTAGAGGTTTCCGTCTTTCCTGTGAAACAACTGGAGAAGGATTCCAACAAGGTCATCGTATACTTTGTGGACACCACCGAAAGGCACAGGCTGCAGGAACAGTTCATTCAGGCTCAGAAAATGGAAGCTGTCGGGCAACTGGCCGGAGGGATCGCTCACGATTTCAACAACCTGCTGTCGGTCATGATCGGATACAGCGAGCAGCTTCTTGAGGAAATGGGACAGGATAGCGAATACATCAAACGCATGAGTGATATCCATCGGGCCGCCCTGAAAGCCGGAGACCTGACCCAGAAACTGCTCCTTTTCTCCCGCAAGCATCCCCATAAGCCTCGTCCCATTGACATCAACGAGGTGGTTGTCAGTCTGCTGGACCTGATCCGCCCCATTATCGGGGTTCATCTGAATGTTGAGCTGCAATGTTCCGAAAACCTCTTTACCGTTGTGATCGACCGTTCCCAGTTCGAGCAGGTGGTCATGAATATTCTGGTCAACGCCCGGGACGCCATGCCGAATGGCGGAAAGATACTGATCTCCACCCGGAATCTCGTTTTCAAGAAGAATTTCCTCTGGCAGGATATGGAGATCAAAAAGGGACCGCATGTAATGGTCTCCATTGAAGACAATGGACTCGGTATGGAACCGGCGGTGCTGGATCGAGTGTTCGAACCCTTTTTCACCACCAAGAAAGAGAAAGAGGGAACTGGACTCGGATTGTCGACCGTATACGGAATTATCAAGCAGAGCGGAGGATTCATCCATGCAAGCAGCCGAATCGGGAGGGGAACCCGGTTCAGAGTGTTCATACCCGCCCGGCGAGACAGTTCGGAGGTTCAGGAAGAAATCAAGGCCCGAAAAACAGAAAGTCAAGCCAGAAACGAATTGATTCTGCTGGTCGATGATGATCGTAATGTGAGAGAAATGATCTCCATCGCCTTGCTCAAGAAAGGGTATCGGGTTCTGTCGACTGGAGATGGACAGGATGCCTTGCGTCTGCTTCGGGATCACAGCGACGGAATCCGAATGGTTCTGAGCGATGTGGTAATGCCTCGGATGTCCGGTGTAGAGCTGGCCATTCGGGTGCGCGAAATCGGTCCCGGGATTCCTGTCCTGTTAATGAGTGGCTACATGACCGATCAGCTGCAGGAATATCGACTTCACAAGGAGGAATGGCCGTTGATCCAGAAACCCTTCTCTTTTCAGGAGCTCTTCATGGAAATGAGAAAATTGCTGGACAAGACCGATCAAAGTGAAGATCAGTCTATATAGCCGAGACTTTTAAGCTTTTCCAGATCTTCGAGGGTCATTTTGGCCGGCTGCTTGAATTTTTTTTCTCCCAGTTTGATATAGCTTTTCAAGTCGCGGATGTGGGTGATCAGCAGGGTTCGAAAAGTACGGAGATCATTTCGGAGCGAGGTGAACTGTTCCTGTTCCTCGAACGGATCAGACCGTGTATGGTAGGCTTCGAAATTGTTTTCATGTTGATTGAATATGAGTTTGAATTCGGGGGTGGTAATGGCGAAACGGATCGGCTGGACCTTCCGCTTAAAACGTTCTCCCCGCTTGAGGAGTGCCGCTCCTTTATAGGCCTCGGAAAAGACAAATTCCTTATGAACGTCGCCGCCCAAAAGGTTCTGCCCCTCCATCCATTTTCCCTTTGGAATCCCTGCCGCGTACAGCAGAGTCGGGGCGATATCTGTCAACGAACAAAGCCCTCTGTTCCTGGTTCCCGCTTGAGCCGATCCTGGAAGGCGGATGATCAGGGGGACATGCAGGCAGTCATCGTACAAACGGCGTCCGTGCTGGTAATAGTCATGTTCGCCGAAACTCTCTCCGTGATCGGCGGTAAAGATGAGAACGCTGTTATCAAGGACTTTTTTCCCCTTGAACAAATCGATGAGCAATCCGATATGACGGTCGACGTAGACAATTTCGCTGTCGTACGGATCGATCAGTTTCCTCTTGGCTCCTGCGCCGTGTTTTTTGCGGTCGAAGGGAGCCAGGGAGATTCCCGGGTGGTTGATATACGGTGCATGGGGCTCGATATAGTGAATCCACAGAAAAAAAGGTCCGCTGTGATTTCCGTTCCGGTTCAGCCAATGTTCGACAGCCTGATTGACATCCGGTGCCATCCCTTCCGGATTGATCATTCCCAGCCATCGTTTCCGGGTGAAGATCTCCTGGTAATGATCGAAGCCCTTGCCGAGACCGCTGAGGCGATCCTTGAGGGGCCAGTTGGAGATAAATCCGGCGGTCCGGTATTTCCCCCTCGACAGCAGGTCCGCCAGAGTGCTCAGACCTTCGTAGACCGACAGACCGTTGCGTTTGGCTCCGTGCTTGAAGGCGGGCAGCGAGGTCATCACCGTGGCCATGGCCGGTACGCTCAAGGGAGATTCGGTCAGGCAGCGGGTGAACAGAATTCCGTGGGCGGCCAGAGAGTCGATATGGGGAGAGGTGTTGCGATAGTAGCCGTAACAACCGAGGTGATCGGCCCTCAGGGTGTCTACGCTGATGAGAATCAGGTTCGGTGTTTCCGTCGCCGGCATGGTGATGGAGAACAGGAAAAATAACAGAAGAGAAAATCGTTTGACTGGCATCGATTGGTCCTTGTTCTTGTCCTATTGCGGAGTTTTGTTCGACCAGACCGGGACCAGACCGCTTGCGGCCGACTCGGTGTATGGCACCCAGCAGAGTGTGACCAGCCGGATGCCGATGTTGGATTTTTTGGGCAGGATTTCCACCTTCTCAAGAGATTCGTTCAAGGGATCATTCCCGCTCTGGATCTGTTCGATCTCCCGTTGGAGGTCATCTTCCAGCTGTTTCTGCTCCTCGCGAAGGCTTTGCAGCTTCTCTTCGGCCAGTGCCACATCAGTGGTCTCTCTACCGGTACGCTGGGCTCTGCGGAGGGTGGTGGAAGCCCGACTGATGGACGACTGGCTGAGCAGCTTGCGACCGAAAAGAGCGCCCAGAATGGTCCCGCCCACAGAAAGCGCCGTATCCACCTTGGCGCTTTTGGCCTGGTCCTTTTCCCGCCGGAGTCTGAGTTCGGCACCTTCGATCTGACTCTGCAGACGATCGATCCGGGGCGTGTACCTTTTCCGGATCTTGTCAACGGACTGGTCCCGGTTTTCACGACCCTGCTGTTTGAGACGAACCCGGAAGTCCCGTTCCTCCTCGCCGGGCTGAGAAACGATGCCGCTGGAGGGACTCCGCCAGAGAACGAGCTTGCGGTTGCGAAGCAGCCATTCCCGCAGACTGCCCTGCAGGTCCTGATACATATCGGCTCGGTTCATCCAGGCCGGAAGGGATCTGTATCGCCCTTCAAGTTTCGGTACCGGCCTGAGGTCGGTGTCCGGATAGTTGATTTCGGACGCTTGGTTCCAATCGACAAACAAGGGTTTCTCCTCCTGTTCCAGCAGTCCCGTATATTTCTGTTCATTGTTGATGCGATATTTACTGTCACTGAAAAAAACCGATCCGCAGGCGATGATCACCGGTTTGTAGACGATGGCGGAACCGGCCGGGGTGGTCGGGGATACATCGAGGTATACGGGTTGTATACCCGGAGGCAGCAGGGGCGGTTGGGACAGAGTCGGAGAAGTCGGGACCGCAGTCGGGAGACTCTCTTGTTCACGAAGAGGTGCCGGCTCGGCAGCATCTGCTGCTTCGCCCGGGCCGCAGATAAGTTTCAGCTGACTGCGGGTCAGCGGTCCGGAGAGGTAGGAGAGACACCAGCGGCTGTGGAACAGGTATGGTGCTCCCTCGTGAACGTTGTGCATCATGAATACCCTTTTTTTCAGCGATGATATCAGTTCCGACAGCTCTTTTTTCCCCCCCAGGGCGGGATTCTCCTTCAGACCGTCCAGCAACCGGTTCTTGTCCTGTTCGGTCTGCAGTCTTCCGATCATCCAGATTCCAATGTTGGACAGAGCCTTGTAATCGATGTCCACCGGGTTCTGGGTACACAGAATCAATCCGAGTCCGAATGCACGAGCCTGCTTGAGCAGGGTCAGCATCGGTTTCTTGGACGGCGGTTGGGCCACTGGAGGAAGAAAGCCGAATATTTCGTCCATGTAAAGCAGGGCACGCAGACTTCCGGTGCCGTTCTGGCTGCGCATCCAGGTAACGATACGATTGAGCAGAAGGGAAACGACGAACATTCGCTTCCGGTCGTCCAGATGAGCGATGGAGATAATGCTGATTCGCGGTTTTCCTTCCGGATTGTAGAGAAAACGGTCGATCTGCATCGGCGGTCCCTGGATCCAGCTCGAGAAATCCGGGGAGGCCAGCAGATTGTTGAGAGCCATGGCCAGCTTCATCCGTTCGGTCACGGGGTAGAATGTGTCGAGATCGAATACACCGACCTGGGTGAACGGAGGTTTTTGCACCAGCTTGATCAGCCCCGGCAGATCGGTACTCTGGCCGTTTCGCCACAATGTGTCGAGAATGGTAGTCAGCAGAATGTGTTCCCGGCTTTTGAGAGGGTCGGCGTCAATTTCCAGAAGAGTCAGGAGCGAAGTGATCGTTCCGGAAACTGTGTCACTGTAGAGATCACTTTCGGCCATAATATGAGCCCCGGGCGGGTCGAAGGCTTTCAATACGGACAATGGCGAGTTGGCGCTGTTGCCGGGAGTATAGACAGTCACCTCGGCACTGTTCTTGAAGAGAGCGATGC
>CAYMND010000147.1:0-6765 GCA_964391685.1 uncultured Clostridia bacterium
ACTTCGACAAAGCCAGACTGGATCGCTATTTCGCTGCCCATGAAACGGTCCCCCTTCTCCAGGGCGTCGAAATAGCGATCCAGTCTGGCTTTGTCGAAGTCCTGGGCCGAAGCGAGGCCCGGCAGAATCAGCCAAAGTATTAAAGCGATCATCCTCTTCTTCATCATCTTGCTCCTTGTCGTTCCTTGCCAGCGTATTATACGGGCCGCGTTTCAAAAAGGGTATATATAACAGCGGGGATGATTATTTTCTTCTTGCTTTTCCGCCATGGAAAAAGAAGCGGGGCATCGTCAAAAGGAACTTCTTTTCGCACCACCCTTGATCACGGATCGATCTGGAGATTACTGAATTCGGTATTGACGGAATAGTCATAGGCCGGATATTCGTAGATGGACATTAACGGTTCCGTCTCTCCCATCGAATAGCCGTACAGTCCTTCGTACTCCTCGCGGTTTTCGCCGATTTCCTCCAGTTGATTCAGGTATTCGCTGATGGATTTGGATTCGATGATGATCATCTTTCCCATTCGATGGATAATGGGACTGTGGTGTCGGGTCGAATCGTGATCGAACTCGAGAATTCTGCGACCATAGCGGGTGATGCCGATGACCCGAAAATTGAGACTCTTGCCGACACCGGGCAGGTTCAGCACATTGCGATCCGTTGCCAGGAAGGGCAATTTCGCCTTCTCTATCAATGTCCGGATCTGTAACGGCATTTCTTCGGCGTTTTCGGGAAACCCCTTGATTTCTTCATGAAATTCAGGTGGAATCCGACCGATTTTCTTCTCTTCCAGCTGTTCCTGCACCGCCCTGGCATTGGTGGCGAAGTTGAAGGTGTTCTCCATGTAGCCCTTCACTGAAAAGGTGTAGTAGTTCAGCACGCCGATTTCGTTGAGGACCTGGCGCAGGCGGCAGGTATGGCCCCGTCGGGAAGAAGCGGTGGTCAGGACATGCTGGTTGGTTACGGTCCAGCCCGCAGAAATCAATTGCTGGATGCTGTTGCGGGATTCCGGTGTAACCTCCATGGGCGATTCGAAATGGGTCTGAATGAAAAATTGGCGGATGCCAAGGGCAATTCCCCTCTGTTTGAAATCGGCCAGAATCTCGATGAGTGCCGGTGTAACCCTCTGGGGAAGATAGACGGGGATTCGTGTTCCGATACGGACCCTCAGAAGCTCGGCGTACTTCTCTCCATCCTTCCGGGTCTGGTTCTGCTCCCGTTTTCGTCGGGCCATATCGAGGATGCCTTCCAGGATTTTTTTCAGGCTCTGATCGCTGCTCATCAGGCCGTCACCACCGGTGATGAGGATATCCCGAAGTTGTTTGTCCTGTTCGAAATAGTCGAGGAGATGGCGAAGCTTTTGATCCCAGGACTCCCCGGGCTTCAGTTTGTCGAGGTTGAAATTGAGGTTTCCACGCTGGAAATCATACATGCGTTAACAGGAAGCGCATAACCCGCCGCAGGCTCGTCCCATGGTATCGGGGATCAGGATGGCCACTTCCGGATACCGCCGGTGAACATTGTGATGGGACGGAAGCAGCCAGCCCGCGACGTTGGGTTTGCCCTCTTCCACTCGGTCTTCTTTTTCCCAGGCCACGATGTGACCGAATTCGTTCACCAGCTCCCGACTGTAGATGACGTAATAGCGTATGGCAAGATCTGCGCCGATGGCGAAATAGGGAACCCGGACGTGCAGCAACGAAAGGTAATAGGGATTGATGAAGAATGGTATGCCGGCATTCTCTGCCTCATGCAGAACCTTCATGGAGTCCGGATCGAGAGAATACCCCAGGAGCATGTTGAGGTCGTCGGACTTTCGGATGGCGAAGCGCAAATGGAATTGATGGTCTTGCCACCAATCCAAAACCGTGAGAAATTTTTGTTCGGCAGACATGTCGGGGGAGAAAGTATATTTCGGATCCTGGATCTCTCCCCGGTCGATTTTTTGAATGATGAAAGAGATGATGCGGTCCCGGTTTTCCTCTCGCAACTTGACGATTCTGGGATCGAGTCCTGATGGCCATCGTTCCATCCATTTCTCCACTTGTTCCCGCGAAGGGTTCATGGGGGTCTCAGAACCTGAAAACTGACGGAAGAGATGCAGCATGTCTTCGAAGAAAGAGGGTTTTGCGCCGCCTGTGCCATAGGTGACCGCCAACCAGATCATTTTAATGGGGTTGTTGATGGCTTTTTCACCCCTCAGGTTCTGATCCTCGTACTCCATGCCGGCATGATCGATGTAATCCAAGATACGGATGGCCCCATAATCCTTCCATGACAAGCGCTCAAAGGCTTCCCGGCCCTGCGCCAGGCCCTTGTAGAATTGAATCCCCGCAGGGCTTTTCTCGAGTTCGTCGAGTACCCAGTATTTGACGCCCACCAAGGCTTCGGTTTCGTTCCGGGAATGTCTCATGATCTCTTGTAACTTGGGATTTTCCACGAGCAGTTTTTTGAGCAGACCATGGGATTTGACATTGATGGCGATCCGGTCGAGTTCCGGATTCGGGGCTTGTACTGAAGGCATCAAGACCTCCTGCTGTTTTTTGAAACCAGTGGCTTCAATACTGTTATATATTGATTCAAGGCCCGGAACAACGTGTTTTTCTCCGACGACGGGGACGGTACAGCAAGGCGGCGGGAAATTCAATCCGCTAACCCGGGCTTTTATTTCCAATAATCCCGGGTGAAGAGAACCAGTACCGTGTAGATTTCCAGCCGGCCGATGATTCGGTGCCAGACAACCAAAGGGGGCAGAATCACCGGACTTGTGCCCAGGAACTTCGTTTGTTATTCTGTTTACAAAGTCAAACATCGCACTTTAGAATGGGAAAAGGTGAAAAGATGAAAAAAATGGTGTTTTTCTGTGCCTTGGCGTTACTCCTGTTCCTGCTGCCGGCCTGCGGCGGCGATGCGCCGGCTCCCGCTCCGGCACCCGCTACGAACACAGCGGCCCGGACCATTCCATCTTCAACCGGAGAAGCCTACGTCTGCCCGGCCTTTTCCATGACCGTGGCCGAGGGCTGGACGGCCGGTCCCCTGAACATGGGTATGGTCAACGTCCTGCCGAAGGGGAAAAACAGTCCGGGGCTCTATTTCAAATTCGAAGGCAACGGCAATGCCCTCGGTTCCGCCGAGGCCTCCATGGAAAACATGGTGAAGAACTACAACGGTACCGCCATGGCGGACGTGACCGTCTCGGGGCAGGTGTTCAAACGGGTGAGCTACAGCCATGGCGGCAGCAGCCAGAACATGCTGGTGGCCTTCATCCACGGGACCAAGGTCACCCTGACCGTCGAGGGGGACGGAGCCTGGGAAAATCCGGATATCCAAAACATGCTGAAGAGCGTGGTGTTGAAATAAGACGGTGAAGAGGTCGGAAGGTCGACCGGCTTCGTCTTCGGCTACGCCGGGTCGGGAAAGTTGAAGGTCAGAAGGTCTGAAAGTCAGGAACGGTCACTTTCTTCCCGACCTTTGACTTCCGACTTTTTGACCTTCGACCAGCGAACAGTATCAACGGTGTTTTCCTTCTTCCTTTCTGTCACCATATCCCCTCTGGATGACCACAAGGCCTGTGCGAGGAGAAAACGCTGGGAATTGATCGGAAAAACGTGAATCAGCCCATGCCAGGACTTGAACAAGGAAGAGATCTAACATTTACCGCTTTTGTTGACAAGAAGTTGAAAAGCGGAAGGTTCAAATCTCCTGGCAGTGCAGAATCCATTCTTCGGTTTCAATGTCTTCCTGCAGAAAATACAACTTTCCCCGGTAGATGGTGTATCGTCTGGCTCCGAGAAGGGAATCGATGGCGGAATACCGGGGGAGTATGGGCAGCCGGACAGTCTTGATCGTTTCGCCCTGATGATTGATGACTTGATACTGGATGTTTTCATCTTCTCCCGCATGGATTTCCAGGTATATTTCTTCACCCGAGAGGTTCATGCTGCGAATGGGGGGGAATACGTCCGGGAAGGTGAGCTCATACAGATGCCTGAACTGATTCCACCCGCCCAGGAGGCTGACCAGGGTGTCCTGTTTCATCTCTTCCAGGCGTTTTTTCTTGTAGCCTTCCGTTACCGGGCGTCGTGAACAGGGAGCGGTAATGGTTTGAACCTTGTTTCCCCGTAAGTCGAATACATCGATGAAGAATCCATCATGGCTGCGTTCAACGAAAATCCTGTCTTGATAAATCACGGTTTCCGGGTAGTCGAACATCATGTCCAGTCTGGCTTTGGGCGGCTGTCCCTGCTGCATGAAGGGCATCCGGCACAGATCTTTGATTGTTTTCATCTCTTTGTCACAGAGAGAGATGACATGCAGCATAACCTGACGATTCTCATCGAAGCGCAGCGTGCCGATGACGAATCCGTCATCAAAGGGAGTGGCCTGCAGGATCATGGGTGAGGTTTTCTTGAGCTCCCGATCCGTATAATGACCCTGCCGGTCGAACCAGACCATTTTCTGCTGGCTCTCGAGCACCAAATGCCCGGGAAGGATGTGCAGTTTGTTGATGTATTGGGGAAGGGCTTTCACTTCTCCGGGTCCTTCTCCCTCCTTGCCGAAGGTAAACGCCAGGCTGAGGTCTCTCAGGTTATGGACAAACACCTTCGCTCCTTCCGTGATATACATCAGCTCCCGGTCGATCTGTATGCCGCCGGGCTTGACAATGGAAGGCAGTGTGCCCACAACGGTTGCGCCGAGCAGGCAGGCGCAGACCGCAAAAAAAACAATGGACAGTTCTTTCTTGTGCATGGTTTTCTCCTATGTTTCGATCATTTTTTAAAAAAAAAGCAGAGAATACGATCAGGTCTTTTTTTTGAACGGAAGTGTATGGGGGATCATCGTTCCGATCAGGGTGAACAGGACAATGGACAGGGGAATGGTAAACTGAGCCAGCACTTGCCCCATCAGTTGAACGGATCGGGTCAGTCCGGAGATTTGGCTGCCAAGGAACGAGAAAAGGGAGTTTCGCATGGAGTGAAGCAGGGGCTGATGGCCGACGAAAAACCACAGAATGGAGATCGTGGCGACCAGCCAGGGAGCCAGCAGGATAATTCTCGATAACTCCGAAACACTGTGCCGCCGTGTCTTTATGATGGTAGCCCGGTTCCATACGGTTTCCGCATCGGGCATCCGGGGAATTGGGGGAATTTGCCGGCTACTGAAGGCCGTCATCCATTCGCTCACCCGGGACTCATCCCGGCAATCGGGGCAGGAATCCGGCAGGTGCCGGGGGTCTTCCCGACGCAAATGGCAGATGCTTTCCTTTTTATGGTTCATATCCCTTCTCCTTGAGTATCGCGGCGAATTTCTTCTTAACCCGAAACAGCATCACGCGGATGCCGGGCTCCTTCAGGTTCAACGTAAAGGCGATTTCCCGGTGGCTGCAGCCTTCCACCGCGGAAAGCCACAGAAGTGCCCGTTCTTTGATTTCCAGTTGCTGAAACAGACGATCCATGTCCAGGGGGAGCTCTTCGGCACCGGGTACGCAGACCGCCTCTTCCAGTTGACGGGGAAGACCGTTCTCCTTCTTTTTCCTGCGATACTCATCGTTCATCAGGTTGATGGCAATGCGGAAAATGTAGGATCTGATCTGCTTCTCGTTCAGGCTGTCCAGCCTGCATCCGATCATTCGAGCCATGGTCTCCTGAAAGATGTCCTGGGCCAGTTCCTCCTGTTGACAGCTTTTTCTCAGGAACAGCCAAAGAGGATGGGCATGCAGCTCGTATTGCCGCATGAATTGCTGCTTGTTCATTGGGGATCGGCCTTTCTGCTCCGATTCGTTTCCTGTCAATCCATGATCTCTTTATTCCATTTGCTTCCCAGTTTATGGGCTGCCCAGGCTGAAGCGAAAAAGCCGATGCCCAGCATCAGGTTGACGATGCCGCCGGCGAAAAAATAGCGGCTCTGAACAGGAAACAACCAGCCGATGATCAGCAGCCCGAGTCCCAGGGAAGCCAGGACAATCCCGATTTTGATGTTGAGAAGGATTCCGGACAGGGGAGATGAGGATTCAATCCGCAAGGATTGAATGATCTCCAGACCGTTTGCCGAGTTCAGGAATTCACTGAGAGCCTGGGGGCTTTCGAAACGGCTGAACAGATCCTCGTTCATCCTGGCCTTGGTGCTGATTTTTTTACGTTCCAGGATCACCTTGAAGATCCAGGCGATCAAGGCGAAGGTCAAGATCAGGTTGATCAATAAGGCAATCGTTTCATTCAGATTCATATTCACCTCTCGTTTCTGCATAATAAACGTAAAAATACGTCTGCTGGTTAACAAGAGAAGAATTCGTCCGCTTTATTTTCACCGGACTCCGCTTCCACCCCTGTGGCAAGTAGGGTTCAGCGCTTATGCCCCGGTTGGTCTTTGATCTTTTTCAGCATTTCCCTGGCGTTCGGGTTGTCGGGATTCATGACCAGGGTTTTTTCGTAATACTCGACGGCCAGATCGATACGGCCGCTCAGCATGCAGGCTTCGGCCAGGCTGTCCCAGACGTTGGCGTCGTCGGGAAAGAGCCGGGTATTCAGCCTGAAAATGCGCAGGGCCATGGGCAGGTCATCTTCCTGGATCAGTTGATAGCCGATGCCGTTGAGGCTTCGGGGAACCTCGATGGAGATATCCTCCTGCTTGAGGCGCTCCAGCAGCCCGGGCGGATCCTCATCCAGCGGTTCTTTTTTCAGCAGATTGTAGAGGAAGGTGTCCGCCGGGGTTTTGGGCAGGCTGTACTCCTGCTTGAAGAGGACGGCTTCCAGGCGGGGGTAG
>CAYMND010000148.1:0-6761 GCA_964391685.1 uncultured Clostridia bacterium
GACGGCAATGGCTCCCAGGCGCACGTAGCGGGTAATCTGACCGACCTGGGCGATCAGGGATTCATTGGAATAGACGTCGAAGCTGTTCTCTTCTCCTGGCAGGTCCTTGCGGATTGTGCGCATATAACCAATGGCCGCGTCGATGGTTTGATTGTACGTGACCGGGCTGTGGGCCATCACGGTGATGTTGATGCTGCGGCTGGTCTTGCCGTATTTGGCCTGGAAGGTGGACAAGGGGACAGCCACGAAACTGTCCTGAGATTCACCGAACAGCTCTCCTTTTGCAGTGAAGATGCCGATTACGGTCAGTCTCAGACCGTCGATCTTGATCTCTTGCCCGAGAGGATCGATATGAGGAAACAGTTTGCGGACCAGGTCGTTGCCCAGTACACAGACACGTTTGCTGTGGTCCATGTCATTCTGATTGATGTTCCGGCCATTGGCAGCGGTCCAATCGTTGTTCACCATCGCTTCCGGTGTCCCTCCCACCAGCTGTATATTGGGATTGGTTTCGTTCCATCTGGATTTTACGAGTTTGCCGAACTGCCATTGTTCGGCTCCGACCAGCTTCGCTTCCTGCAGCATTTTTTTCAGCCGTTCGTACTCCTCGATGGTGATGTTCTTGCGATTCCGTATCTTTTCACTCAGCCTTCCCTGCTGAATTGCCGGGAATTTCTGGATCTGGAAGGTGTTTTTCCCCAGTTGGGAGAGACCTTCACTGATTGAATTCTGCAGCATGGCAATGACAGTGCTGATGGAGATGATGGAAAAGATTCCGATGACAATTCCCAGAACTGTCAGTGACGAGCGCAGTTTGTTGGCTCGCAGGGAAGCAAAGGCGACTTTGAGTGTTTCCCAGAATTTCATTATTCGTACCTCAGGGCCTCCACCGGGTCCATCTTGGCGGCTGTCCAGGCCGGAGCCAGGCCGGAGACGATTCCGGTAAGGAGAGAAATGACGATAGCCAGAAATACCGTGTTCATCTGAACGCTGGTGGGCAGGAATTTGTTGATGGCCATGCTCAGGAGAATGGCCAGTATGAGGCCGACCAGTCCGCCGATCAGACAGATCAGCGCCGATTCGGTCAGGAACTGGCTCATGATGGTTCGTCTCTTGGCGCCGATGGCTTTTCTGATACCGATTTCACGGGTTCGCTCCTTGACCGAAACGAACATGATATTCATGATGCCGATGGCCCCGACCAGCAGAGAAAGACCGGTGATGAACAGTCCGGCAATTTTGATCACTCCGACTACCTGGTTGTAGTTGTTGGTCAATCCCTCCTGGGTGTTGACCGAGAAATCGTCCTTTTCATCGTACATCAGACCACGGATGCGGCGCATCAAGCCGATGGCCTCTTCTTTGGTAACGGCGATCATTTCCGTACTGCGGGCCCGAACCACAATGGTTATCGTCGAGCGGCTGTGCCGGAAGTGCTTGAATACCGCTCCGATGGGCATATAAACCTGGTTGTCCGGGTTGAAATTGCCCAGCAGATTGCTGCCCTGTTTTTCCAGAACGCCGACAATCCGGAAGGGGATTCCTTCAATCTTGACCGCTTCGTTCAGGGGGTTCCGCTTTCCGAAAAGGTGAGACGCGATGTCACTGCCGATGACGGCGACGTTGCGGGCGCCTTCGCTCTCCACCGTGGTGAAGAAGCGACCATGGGCGAAATTGAAATTGGAGGTCCGGATGTAGCCGGCTGTAGTTCCGGTCATCAGGGTGCTTTCAACGTAATTCTCTCCGAACTGCACTTTGTGCATGGTCCAGATGGTCGGGGCTACCGCGAGGGGCATCTTCGCCAATTTTTCGAAGCGTTCGAATTCGCTGATGTCAATATTCTTGCGGTTGCGCATCAGAAAAAAATCTTCGTCACTGAACCAGGAGAATTTGTCAATGTACAGGTTGTCGGCACCCAGAGAGCTGATTCCGTTGACGAAGGCCTTGTCGATGCCGTTGATGGCCGTGGCCATCAGGGCTACCGAACAGATGCCGATGACGATGCCAAGAGTGGTCAGTACGGAGCGGGCTTTGTTGGCACGAATGGCCGCCAGGGCGATTAGAAGGCCCTCTTTCCATTCGAACAGATGGTGGTGCACGTTCATTTCTCCAGTTCCTGGATGATCCGCTTGGATCCCGGAGTGTCGCTAGATATTTGTCCGTCCAGCAGTCGGATGACACGTTTTGCATGTCCGGCGATATTCTCTTCGTGGGTCACCAGGATGATGGTGTTGCCCCGGTGGTGGATCTCATCGAAAAGAGCCATGATGTCCTCGCCGGTTTTTGAATCCAGATTGCCGGTGGGTTCATCGGCCAGGATGATGGACGGTCCGGTTACCAGCGCTCTGGCTACTGCAACCCGCTGTCTCTGACCCCCGGAAAGCTCGTTGGGCTTGTGTGTCATCCGGTCCCGGAGTCCGACACTGTCCAGCGCTTCCTCCGCCATCTGCCGGCGTCGGGCAGAAGGGATTCCGGCATAGATCAGTGGCAGCTCCACGTTGTGCAGTGCTGAAGCCCGGGGCAACAGATTGAAGGTCTGGAAGACGAAGCCGATTTCCCGGTTGCGCACCTCCGCCAGCTCGTTGTCGCTCATGTCGCTTACGTCCATACCTTTCAAATCGTATTTCCCCGAAGTCGGGGTGTCCAGGCAGCCCAGGATGTTCATCAGGGTCGATTTCCCGGATCCCGAGGGGCCCATGATGGCCACGTATTCATTCTGATCTATGCTCAGCGAGACCTCGTTGAGAGCCCGAACCTCCTCGGATCCCACTTGGTAGACCATGGTGATGTTCTCCAGATTGATGGTGTTCATGAGTTCTTTCCTGGTGTTTTACTTTTCGTTGCCTTTGTTCTTTTCTTTTTTCTCTTCCCTTCTTATTTTCGCCTTGTCCTCCAGTTCGCTGGATATGGCACGGTAGGGTCCGCTGACTACCTCTTCGCCTTCGTTCAGGCCGGTAATGATTTCAATGAATTCGTTATCGCTGATGCCGATTTTGACCTCTTTCATGGTAACGGTATCCTGATTGATCACGAAGACGACCTCTTTCGGGCGAGTCTGCTTTTTCTTGCCGGACTTACCGTACACGACTGCGCCGTTGTCTCCGGTATCCTCCTTGTCGGATTCGTCTTCTGAACGGGCAGTTACGCTCTGAATGGGAATGGACAGCACATTGTTCTTGGTCTCCACCTCGATGTCGGCGTTGCAGGACATACCTGGACGGATCTGGTCGCTGAATTCCCGCAAAGCGATCTTGATGGCGAAATTGACCACTTCTTCCTGGGTGCCGGCCGATCGGGTAATGGCGGAATTGGCGATCTGGGTGACCGAACCGGTTACCGTGGCATTTTTAAAGGCATCCAGCTCGATCCGGGCGGTGTCGCCCACACTGACCAGAACAACATCGTTTTCATCCACGTCGATGGTGGCTTCCATTTGGCTGAGATCGGCTACGGTCATCAGATCGGTCCCCTGACTGAATCCACTGCCGAGGACCCGTTCTCCGAGCTCGACATTGAGCTTGCTGACCGTGCCGTCCATGGGAGAATAGATGGTGGTCTTGTTCAGACTTTCAACCGACTCTTTCAAGGACGCTTCGGCCTGAAGTACATACGCTTTCTGGGCTTCCAGCTGGGCGATGCTGGCCGACAGGTCCGATTCCATCCGTTCCAGTTCCTGTTTGTTGGAGATGTCGCTTTTGAAAAGCTGTCGGGTCCGCTGGACGTCATTTTCCAGCATTTTTTTCTCGATCTCCTTGATCTTCAGCGTTGCCTGGGCCGATTCCAGCTCTGCCCTGGCCCGATCTCGCTGGGCGATGTAAGAGTCCGGTTTGATACGGATCAGCAGTTGGCCTTTGCGGATGTGGTCCCCTTCCTTTATCGGCAATTCGACGATTTCTCCGGTTACTTCCGGAGTGATGACTACCTGGTAGACCGGATTGATCGTTCCCGTAGCGGAGACCAGCTGGGTGATATCTCTCCGGACGGCTTTTTCGGTTTGAACGGTAATTCCCGGATTCTTTTCTCCGCTGAAGGAGGCGATCAGCACCAGTATCAGTGCAACTCCACCCAGAAGGATCCAGAATGTCTTTTTTCTCGTTTTTTTCTTTTTCCCATTGCTCATTTTCCGTTTTCTCCTGTCAGACCCGTCAAAGGATCCATATTTATCCACGGGAAGGAAGACGTTTCCCGGGGAACGCCCATCCCTCCACAATACGATTGGTTTCCGTCATTTGTTTCATAAAAAGATCAGATAAAAAACCGAAGAACCTGAACCCGTATCCAGGAGCGGCGACTCCTCTTAATCGAGGAAATCGTCCGCTCCCTGGAGATCCCGGATCATTTGTCCGTTTTTTGGTCGTTGATATTTTTGGCGATGAAGTAATAGATAATCAGAGAAACACCGGCCAGTAGAAGCATCAGGCCCAGGGTGAATTCGTCACGAAGTTCGGCGTTGATCATATTGTTGAGGACGATGCGCAGGAAAAGCCCCAGACCGACGGCAGTGGAGACGAGTCCCCACTTGAGGGATGAGGGACCTTCCGGAGCGAAGCCGATGAAGTTGATGCTTTTGATCTGTTCCTCGCTCAAGCCTTTTTCGATGAGACGTTGACGGGTCTTGTTCTCGTAGCTGAGACGGACGATGTAGGCGACGAAGTAAAAGATAATCAAGGTGACCATTACGGGTGCAAAATCTTCCATTTTATCCTCCTGTTGAACCATTGTCGGTTCTTTCTGTTCACTTCATCAGACAAGCGACAGAGTGAAAAGTTGCAATCGTGAATCAAACGAATTTCGGCTGGTAAGGCCAAAAAAAAAGGCCCTCAGTAAAGATGAGGGCCTCAACAGATCCGTTCGACAACTGTGTTATTCGGTTGGTTTTTCTGCAATCCGCTTGGCGGTGAAGACGGCACCGTTCTGGTTGAGTTCCAGACCTTCGATTACGCCCTGATTGTCGGTCAGAAAACGCAAGGTGACGGTCCGAATTTGTTTGAATACGAATTCATCGCCGGGGAGCGGAATCAGATCGTATTCCGGTTGCCCGGGGAGGATGGCTGCGAGCGACTCTCCTTTGAGAATGACGGAGACGATCTGCCCGGTCAATTCATACCGACCGGTCAATGTTTGCAGGTAAGCCGGATCGAAGAAGCGGGAGTCCGCTTTTTTCTTGAAACGGATCGGGTCCAGTGTGGATTCGAATTGCCCTTCGAGCCATGATATCCGGCCGCTTTCGTCGGCACCGAAAGTCAGCTTGAAATCCTCGAAAGCGGTATCGGCCGCTTCCTGACCGTTGAACGTCTCATAGTGCCAGTGCTCCAGCGGTGTGCGGATGCCGTTGTAGCTGAAGGCCAGGCCTTTTCCCTGTACGGTTACGCTGAGATCTCCGTAGCCGGGGTGGTGGTAGGTTCCCGCGTACTCGCTGAGGGCATGGGCGGGGTGAGTCTTGAAAATGCGGCGGGAACGCCCCTTCTCTTCGGCTTCTTTTCCGGTCTTCAACCCGACGGCACGTCTTTTGGCCGCTTCGCCGATCCAGTCCTTGAGTTCGAGGCCGAGCAGTCTGTCACTGACGCAACGGGTCAGCAGCTCCGGCAGACGGGTGCCGTTCATGTTGGCCAGGGCGACGATGCCGATTCCTTCCTGAGGCAGAAAGGCCACCTGACAGATGAAACCATCTATGGCGCCTCCGTGGTGAACTCTGCGGTGGCCTCGGTAGATATCGATGAACCAGCCCAGACCGTAGCCTACATTCTGAATCATGGGTTCCGCCGATTCACTGTCCAGTGGCATGTGCGGGAGGTGCATTTCGGCGATGGTGGACGGATTGATCAGTTTCTTTCCGTCCAGGTTTCCGCTTCCCAGGTGCAGCAGCAGCCAGCGGCTCATTTCCCGGACGCTGGAGTTGATGGCTCCGGCGGGTCCGACAACGTCGATGTTGCGAAAAGGGATGGGGGTGATCCGGTCGTCGCGATATGCGTAAGGCAGAGCGTGATCGCTGTCCTTTTGGGAGTCGTTCACCGAAAAGTTGCTGCGCTTCATTTCCAGGGGGTCGAAGACCATTTCTCGGATCGACTGCTCCCAGGTCCGTCCGGTCAGCGTTTCCAACAGGTACCCGGCAGTGAGAAACATCAGGTTGTTGTACTGGAATCGGGTTCGCAGATCGGCGGTGGGCTCAAGGTAAGCCAACCGTCTGACCAGTTCCTGCCGGCTGAGACTGTTGTTGTTGTACCAGACCAGGTCGTGGCGTGGCAGGCCGGAACGGTGGGTGACCAGATCCCGGGGACTGAGGCGTTCCCCGGTGTCTTGATTATAAAGTGTGAACCAGGGGATGTAGGTACGCAGCGGTTTGTCCCATTCGATGAGCCCCCGGTCGGCCATAAGGCCCAAGGCGAAAGTGGTGAAGGCTTTGGATGAGGAACCGATGGGCAGCAAGGTGTTTTCGGTCATGGGCAGTTTCCGCTCCATATCCCTCAGCCCGTACCCTTTGGCCAGCAGAACCTGACCGCCCTTGACCACGGTCAGGGCTACGCCCGGTACATCCAGTTCCTTGAGACCCCGTTGGACAAGATTATCCAGGTCGGCCAGAATTTCCATGTCGGTTTGGACCGGGTCAGCTGCTCGTTGCAGACTGAAGGGAAAATTCGTTCCTCCCTGGCTGAAAGTCCCTTTGACTGTGATTCCTTCCGAGGCCAGTCTGCCGTTGAAGGTCGGATTCCCCGGAACGCCGGTGATGGACCAGGAACAGGTCTCTTCCTGCAGAACGATAT
>CAYMND010000149.1:0-6721 GCA_964391685.1 uncultured Clostridia bacterium
CCCTCAAATTGTCGCAGTCCAAGAGTGTTGTCGCCGGTTCGTTCACCCTGGCCCTTCTGGTCCTGCCCACCATCATCCGGGCTTCGTAAGAGGCGATTATGGCGGTGCCCAAGACCTACAAAGAGGCGGCCCTCAGTCTCGGTGCCAGCCGAATGCGCATGGTGCTCACCGTCATTCTGCCGGCTGCGCTTCCGGGGATTCTGACCGGTATCGTCATCAGCATGGGCCGTGCCGCCGGTGAGACGGCGCCGATCATCTTCACCGCCGCTGTCAGTGTCGGGCAGCCGCTCAAGCTGTTTGAGATTTTTTCACAGCCGACGCCGGCACTGCCCTGGAATATATACAACCTGGTTACCGAACATGAAGCTGTCGATCAGATCCGTCATGTCCAGTTCGGCATGGTGTTTACGCTGGTCCTGCTCGTCCTGCTGCTCAACTTGGCGGCGATTCTGCTTCGGGCGAGAATCTCCAGGCGTTTGAGAAGTTGATCATGGACCAAAAGACAGAGGATATAGAGATGAAATCAGTCAGACTTGAAAAGAACTTCGTGCCAGCCGATGGCCGGGCGGAGGTCAGCAGCCGGAATTTTTCGATTTTCTACGGCGCCAGCGAAGCCATCAAGAAAGTGACCTTCGATATTCCGGCCCGGCAGGTTACAGCCATCATCGGTCCCAGCGGCTGTGGAAAGAGCACCTTCCTGAGGGCGGTGAACCGCATGAACGATCTGATTCCCACCTGCAGTACCAGCGGGGAACTGCTGTTTTGCGGAGAAGATGTCAACGGCCCGTATGTCGATGTGGCCTCTCTGCGGAAGCGGGTGGGCATGGTTTTTCAGAAACCCAATCCGTTCCCCAAAACCATATTTGACAATATTGCGTACGGGCCGAGGCTGCACGCGGGCCATTCACAGGAACAGTTGATGTCTATCGTCGAAAAGAGTCTGCGGGACGCCGCACTTTGGGATGAGGTCAAGGACCGGCTCAAGGACAATGCGTTGGGACTTTCCGGGGGTCAGCAGCAGCGCTTGTGCATCGCCCGGGCTCTGGCTGTGGAGCCGGACATTCTGCTGATGGACGAGCCCACATCCGCCCTGGACCCCCGGGCCACGGCGCGGATCGAGGACCTCATCGGCGAACTTCGGGGCAACTACACCATCATCATTGTCACCCACAACATGCAGCAGGCTGCCCGAGTTTCCGATCATACCGCTTTTTTTTACGAAGGAGAGTTAATCGAATTCGCGCCCACCAGCGAACTGTTCACCACACCCCGTGAAAAGAAAACCGAAGAATATATAACCGGGCGGTTCGGTTAAGGAGAAGAGATTATGCCCAAACATTTTCATCGTGCCATCGAAGACCTGATGAAGCTGTTGCTGGAACTCAGTGTCAAGGTGGAATACCAGCTGCATCGGTCATTGGAGGCTTTGCAGGATCGGGACGCGGATGCCTGCGAGCGGGTGATCCTGGAGGATCTGGAGGTCGATCGTCAGGAAGTGCGTCTGGAAGAGGAGTGTCTTAAAATTCTGGCTCTTCACCAGCCGGTGGCCCGGGATCTGCGGTTCGTCATCGCCGCGTTGAAGATCAACAACGATCTCGAACGAATCGGCGATCTGGCGGTGGATATCGCCGAACATGCCCAGCGCATCATCGCCAATCCCACCGTTATCGCCCGTTTCGACTTCAGCGGGATCTATTCCCGGGTAAAGGCCATGCTGCATACCAGCATCGACGCCCTGGTCAATCTCGATATCGGTTTGGCTCGCCAGGTACTCCGTGCCGATGACGAAGTGGACGAGATGAACCGCCGGATCTGCGACGAGGTCCTGAATGAAATGAAAATTCAGGGTGAACAGGCCCACCTGCTGATCCAGTATATCTATATTTCCCGCCGCCTGGAACGGGCTGCCGATCAGGCCACCAATATCGCCGAAGACATCATTTACCTGATGAGCGGAGACATTGTCCGTCACGGAAAGAGCCTGGGGAAAAGCATCGACTGAGGTTTTACAGCGGTTCCGCCTGCGCCGGCTGATGAGCGGGCCGCAGCAGATCGTTTACGGTCTTGACCGGACAGAAACTGCGGGCATCGATTTCCACGAACAGCGTCAACCAACCGGCCATGGCCCCGTTCCACAATCCCGGATGCTCCAGCACCCGGATTTTTTTACCGTTGTAGGGCTTGCTGGAGACAAAATCCTGTTCCGAATCGATGAAGCGGCTCAAGGGGTAGGGACGGCCATGACGATCGAGACGGCAGCATACCATATCCACCGGGTTGAAGTGAGTGGAGGCGGAAAAGAATTCCACCTGGCTGGGATCCCGTCGATCGATCTGTGCCTGTTCGATGATCTGCAGACTGTTTTGTCCGTTGCGGTCCAATACCCAGAACGGTCCTCCTCCGGGTTCCCCTTGATTCTGCACTATGCCGCAGACTCTGACGGGACGGTCAAGACAATGGGAAATTCCATGATAATCACGCTTTCCAAGGAGTTTTTCGGTGTCAGGCAGGAATCCCGGGTATTTCCGGGCTGCGGTGATCAGCTGGTCGGACAGATCCCGGGAAGGTCGCCCGGCGGTTTCGACAGCTTGGAGGGTGCGGTTGCGGAGTCCGATCGCTTCGATCAGCAGTCCCGCCATGGCCTCTCTTTCCGGTTTTCCATAGTCCGGGTACTCCGGGTGGGGAACGTTGTCGATGTTCTTGATGAAGATCAGTCCGGCTTCGAGCTGGTCCAGGTTGTGGATCAGTGCCCCGTGACCTCCGGGGCGAAAGACGATTTCTCCCTGACCATCGCGAAGCAGTGCGCCCGACTCGTCCACGGCGACGGTATCGGTATGAGGCATCTGCCGGGACAGGCTGAAGGGGATCTGCGCACCCAGTTCAGAAGACACCCGGTTCATGGTCACGATGAAATCCGGCTGGTATTCCGGATTGATGGTCAGGTGCAGCAGGGAGTCCTGGAGTCTGCCGGAGGCTGTCATGGAAATCAGCTCGGCGCTGTGCTCATGCAGTGGCGTTCGGATCAGTCCCTGGTGCTGGTGGAACGGCAGGAGCGCTTTGGGCAGCCGGGCGAGGCGGAGTTCATCGAGGAGAAGGCGGATGATTTCCTGGTGTTCCAGCCGTCTCGGGTCATTTACCCCGGTCTGTCGCCAGAGCTGTTGGAACGGAAACCGGTTCAGTTCCTGGAAGAATCTTTTGTACTGCGGGTCCTGGGGAGTGGAAAGGAAACCGAACATGCGGCTTGCCGCCCCCGAAGCGGGAACGAACTTGCCGATGCGGGTACCGGATTGTGATGCGTAATCAAAGAACACTTGACGGTACCGCTTCTTTTCCGTTTCGCTCAAGCGGATGATACCGTCTCCCACCCGGGCGGGAGCGGAGATTTTCAGGCTGCTGCGCCGGCCGGTGAGACGTTTGATCTGGTCGACGATGGTTTCCGGAGTCATGCCCCGGGTTTTCATCCGCTCGATGTCCTGGTCGCTGAATCTGATTCCATCCAGTTCCATGAATCTATTCTACCAGATCGAGGCAGAAAAAAGGGCCTGACTCTAAATAGTTTCCGTCAAGTGGCTGAAAAGTGACTGGCTCCAATAGGTTTATCTGAACCGGATGCCGTCCGCCAGTAGGAGAGGGGGTAATCCAGGCCGCTGTAGTGGCTGTGCGCCCAGCATTCCTGCAGAACGAACTGTTCAAAGGCCCGACCAAATTCGTCTGTTCCCGGGGTCAGGCTCGAACGGTTCAGCAGGCCGTTGACAAGGCCCAGGTCAAAAAAGTAAAACTTTTCGGTTTCAATCAGACGTCTAGAATCTGATTTCCGCCAGGGCGGGAGTCGGCGGCCGATGAGGGTATCCTCCAGGATCTGGTAATATTCCCGGATGGTTTTGGCTGAAACCCCCGCCTCACGGGCGGCGTTGCTGTAGTTGAGCAACATTCCGTTGGTCAGGGCCGCGGATTTCAGGAACAGGCTGAAGGCCGGCAGATTCCGCGTCAAGGCTTCGGATTGAATCTCTTCTTTGAGGTAGTCGAAAACATAGGCTTTTAAGTCCATGCGGCTGTCGGGAGAGAAGAAATGGGCCGGGATGAAGCCGGAGGCCAGTGCTCGGGTCAGGTCGAAATCGTACCCGATTTCAGCGGTTACAAAGGGAAAGAGTTCGAACCTCCAGGCTCGCCCGCCCAGCAGCCCCCCCTCGCTCCGCCTGAGTTTCCGGGCGCTCGATCCGGACAGGATGAACTGGTAGCCCTGGCTTTCCATCAAGCCGTGTATTTCATCCATGAGTCTCGGGATTTTCTGCACTTCATCGATCACGACCCTTCGCTTGCCCGATGCGCGCAGCATGTCCCGTAGGGTCTTGGGTTTTCTGCTCAATCTGAGGAACAGATCGTAATCCAGTAGATCGATCCAATAGGCGTCGGGGAAATGATGTTTGAGGAACGATGTTATTCCCGTTTTTCGCGGACCCCATAGAAACTTGGACCGATTGGCGGGTAGATCGGGCCGGAGGATTCGAGGGATGTAGGGTTCAGCGTTCTTGGGGAAATTGTGTGATAAGTGGAAGGCAAGGTCAAGTTATTTGTGATAATCAGGACAAGTGGTCCGAATATCAAGGGACAGACGTGATGTTCACCCCGGATACAGGGTGTCTTGGACCCACCGGGATGGATTTTGGCGGATGTATTCCCGGATGTGTTCCATTTCCCGTTCATTCTGGATCACCCGTTCCCAATAATTTCGTTGCCGGATCATACCGTAGGGGCGACCGCGGATCGCCCTTTCTTAAGGGAAAAGGGACTGGCTCCCAAGGGTTTCTTCAAGGATGTCCGGACTGATCACTATCTTGTCTCCTTGAGGTACTTTTGCAGTTTTGCGGCAAGGTCAGCTCCGTAGCAGGATGATACCCAGGCCAGTTGCAGCTGCGATTCACTCCAATCGGGATGGGCTTTGGCCATGGCCTTTCTGGACAACAGTATGACTGTAGACGACAAGGAACGGGTCCTCTTCAGCCGCTGTGCAACGCTGGCCAACCGAAGCAATTCGATCTGTTTTTCAGCCAATTGGGGGTGCGTATCGCTACGTGTTTCCATAGAGCCCTTCCGTCGGGATTCGACAACATGATTTATACCGCATATTTTGAGTGATAGCAAACCTTTGTGGGGATAAGAAGGGACTGGCTCCAAAAGGTTTGCGAATTTGAAATGGATTTCCAATCATGGGCATTCGTTGAATGAGGGGGATGGAACCGCTGAGTTATGGCCGGCTTTACAGGGGCAGGCCCTTTTGCTGTTTTATGATGCCCTCTTGTCTAGATTTATTCGTGAAGCAACGATCTTGCTTTCGTCTCGATTTTTCGTTCGGCAATGCGAATTCTAGATGTTCAAAGCAAAAAATGGCATAATTGATATATGAAAAAGCCGTTTCCAGACAATGTTTCCGATATCCAGAAGATGGTGGAAGAACCCCCAGAAGAACCGGAGACGGTTGATGTTCCAGAGCATACGAAAAAAAACGGGCCGAAGTGGTTCACGATAACCCCGAAGCGGACAAGCAGTGCGCCTGCGGCGCCATGCTGAAACCCTTCGATCAAGAGATCAGTGAACAGCTTTACATTGTTCCGGTTTTTTCCCCCCAGGCCGATTTTTCCAGTTTTATTAACAGTTATTTTGGAAAAGAATTAATGGCGTTAATAAAAACGGTAGGTAAACGTAGGAGAAATATAAAGCAATCAGTTGGAGTAAAACATGAAAATGAAGTTTTTGACAATGTTCGTTGTCCTCATATTTATGAATGGCTGTTCGACTAATATTAGCAAAACAGATTTAGAACTAAAACAATTAAGAGGATATATTAAAACTGTGACTGAAAAATGCTATTCAGTGCAATATGATGGTGCTGAATACAACATTGGCCCTCGAAAAAGGGATACAGTGGATATTTTGAAATTTAACTTTGAACCTTGGGATAGTTGTACTCATTTTAATACTCATGGAATGATAACGAAGACATGTAGATTAAGTTGTGAGGACGTTGTAACGGTTGAATATAAGTACGAATATGATGCTATTGGAAATATAGTAAAAAGTACAACAACTAGTGACAATAAAAATTTAATAGAAAAATTTATATATCAATATAATACAGATAATAAATTGTTTAAAATAAAAGGATTTAAAAATAATTTTGTAAATGTAATACAAGAACTTGTATATGATAAAAGAGGAGATTTAATGCAAAAGATTTATTATAGCAAAAATAATGAAAGAATTAAGAGAATTGATTATACTTACAATTCGAAACATCAACTTGTTAAAGAGTATGTTAATGAGTATAAATCTAAGTGTATATTCCCTTATTATTACATTGACTACTTATATGATAATAATGGACTAATTTATAAAGAGAACGTCAATTACAATAGAGACAGAGAGTCATACTGCAATATTTACGAATTTAACAATAAAGGAGATAAAACGAAATTTCAACGACTCAACTCTTTTGGGTTTCCTGTGATTGATGTTCGCTATGAATATCAATATGATACAAAATCAAATTGGATTAGTGCAAAACTAATCGACAACGATTCGGTAAAATATATAATAAAAAGAAAAATTGAATATTATTAAATTCATTATAACCCGTAAACGGTTTTTGTGACACTATTTTTGGTGCCAGGGGATAAGAAGGGACTGGCTCCAAAAGGTTTGCGAATTTGAAATGGATTTCCAA
>CAYMND010000150.1:0-6717 GCA_964391685.1 uncultured Clostridia bacterium
CATGGAGATGAGCCTGCCGATGGCTTCGGCGTCGGCCATGGTGGAGTACCCGCTCTTGCCGATGGAACAGAATATCTCGAAGGGACGGTTGTTGAGCTCCGAAATGGTGACGTACAGCCGACCCAGGCCGGTCTGGATCTTGTGGGTGGTTGAAGGCAGGGCGTCCGGCCTTTTCTGGGGGGTGGGCGGGAAGGTGCTTACGTCGTTCAGGACTTGAACTGACCGGCAACCGTCCCGATAAACGGTGATGCCCTTGATCTCTTTTTGAAAAGAGAGCAGGTAGGCGGCGGCAATCTCTTCCTTGCTGGCCTGGTTCGGAAAATTGATGGTCTTGGAGACCGCGCTGTCCACTTCCTTCTGAAAAACCTCCTGCATGAGGATATGATCGAGGGGACTGATTTCACCGGCGGTGACAAACCAGTCGGGCTGCTTTTCATCGGGATGCTGCGCCTGCCACTGTTCGAAAACCGGGTGGGTGTCGACAATTTCGCGGTCGATAATCCGAGACACGGTTCTGAAGGAAAAAACCGGCTCGATGCTGGAAGAGCATCCGCAGATCCGGGAAATGGTTCCGGTGGGGGCGATGCTCAATACGGTGGCATTCCGCATTTTCTGGCCGGTGTATACGGATTTTTCGATATTGGGGAAAGAACCTCGTTCCTCGGCCAGAGCGGCCGAAGCCTTAAATGCCTCGTCTTTCATGAACCGGATGATCTGCGTTGAAACGTCCCGGGCGGCAACGGTATCGTACCGAAGCTTCATCAGGATGAGCAGGTCGGCGAGTCCCATGACGCCCAGTCCGATCCGGCGGTTGCCTTTGGCGATGGCATCGATCTGAGGCAGGGGGTATATGTTGGCGTCGATCACGTTGTCGAGGAAGCGGACGCCTCGGTGAATGGTTTCGGCGAAGTCTTTCCAGTCGAAAAGGTCCGGAGCGTCCTCCTTGAAAAAGCGAACCAGGTTGATGGACCCCAGGTTGCAGGATTCGTAATCGTGCAGCGGTTGTTCTCCGCAGGGATTGGTAGCCCGGATGGGACCCTGGGCCCGGGTTGGATTGAGGTTGTTGATGCGGTCGATGAAAATCAGGCCGGGGTCGCCGTTGGCCCAGGCTGAATCTACAATCTTGTCGAAGATGGTTTGAGCGGGAAGAGAAGAGACGGCTTTCCCGGTCTTGGGGTCCACCAGCTCGTATTCCTCTTTTTTCTGAAGGGCCTCGATGAAGGCATCGGTGATGGCCACGGAAATGTTGAAATTCTGGGCGCTCTTTCCGTCGAGTTTCATTGTGATGAATTCCTCGATGTCAGGATGATCGACCCGCAGGACCCCCATGTTGGCACCTCTTCGGGTACCTCCCTGTTTAACCGCTTCCGTTCCGGCGTCAATGACTTTCAGAAAGGAGACCGGTCCCGAAGCGATACCCTGGGTCCGTTTGACGAAGCTTCCGGAAGGACGGATCCGGGAAAAATCGAATCCCGTGCCACCCCCTTCTTTATGTACCAAAGCGGCGTTCTTTACGGATTCGAAAATGTGATCCAGTGAATCCTCGATGGGCAGGACGAAGCAGGCGGAGAGACACAGTCCGCGGCCGGACCCGGTCAAGGTGGGGGAGTTGGGCATGAACTTTTGTTCCAGCATCATTTCCTTGAAGATCTTCTTCCATTTTTTCTGCTGGGCCGGTCCTTTCTCAACGGATGCGATGTGACCGGCAACCCGATCGAAGAGGTTTTCAGGGGACTTTTCGATTACTTGTCCGTCAGTGTTTTTCAGGAAGTAGCGGGCCTTCAGTATGGTCATGGCGTTTTCGGTGAACGGGTTCATGTCTCCTCCTACCTATTGGGCGCCGCAAATTATAATGCACTATATTTAGCGTGTCAACAACTTTTCTCGAACTTGAGAAAGGGAGCGGGGAAAAAGGAGATTTGGGAACTGTTCTCCGGTTGGGGCTGGTGAATTTTCCATGGGTGGGTAATCCGGTCCGGGAAAATGTTGGCCGGAATTCCTCTACCGTTGATTTATATTGGAAAATCGGGTTTTTTTAAAAAAATTTCTTGACTTTCCAAAAAGGGATAGTATATTATTTGTGGGAAGAAATGGGATCAAGTGGGATGAGTAGTCGATTTAGAGGTAGTTTTTTACTGAAGATTGACGACAAAAGCCGGATCAAGGTGCCGGCTCGTTACCATTCCATCTTCGAAACCCAGTTCGGTTTGGAGCTTTACCTGACTTCGCTGAACGGTGACTGTATCTATGTTTATCCGTTGAAAGTCTGGGAAAGGATCGAAGCGTCCATCGAAAGGATGCGGGTACGTACTCCGGAACTGGAGGAATTTGTCAATCGCACAAGTTACTGGGGTAACGAGGCGGAAATCGACAACCGCGGCCGCATCCTGATACCGGCGGAACTGCGTGAATCCGCCGGGATGAACGATTCGATCCGCATGGTCGGAAAGATCGATCATCTGGTGCTCTGGAATGATCGACTGTTTCAGGAAAAGAGCCTGAGCGGCCGGTTTGACGAGGAAAAACTGCAGAAAGTGGCAATGGTGCTCAATGGACAAGACCCATTATCCCGTGATGAGTAAAGAGATTCTGGAGGCGGTGAAGACCACCTCCTGCAGGCTCTTTGTCGATTGCACAACTGGGATGGGCGGTCACAGCGGCAATGTGTTGTCGGCCTGTCCGGATATCCGGGTTCTGGCTGTCGACCAGGATCAGGAAAGCCTCGAGAAAGCCCGGCAGAATCTGAAATCCTACAAAGATCGCGTGGTCTTCGTGCATGGAGACTTTTGCGATCTCTTTACGCTTTATCCCATAGATCTTCAATCTGTTTCCGCATTGCTGATCGATCCCGGCCTGTCCATGGTGCAGCTGGGCGATGCCGGCCGTGGTTTTTCCCACCGCTTGCCCGGTCCGCTGGATATGCGCAAGGATCGCCGCCGGACCCTGACTGCGGCGGATGTGGTCAACGACTATTCATTTGATCGCCTTTTCGGTCTGCTGTGTACCTACGGCGAGGTCCCCGGAGCCGAACGCATTGTCGAAGCTATAGTTCACCACCGGATCAAAACGCCGTTCAAAAACACAGATGAATTGACCGGTTTGATCGAGACGGTCTGCAAATGGCGGCCGAGACCCGGTCTGCTTCATCCGGCCGCCCGGGTGTTTCAGGCTCTCCGCATCGAGGTCAATGACGAATTGACCCGGCTGGTGGAGTTTTTGAACCGAATTCCTCCTTTCATGGAGAAGGGAGGGCGGATTCTCGTGTTGTCCTATCATTCGGTGGAGGATCGCTTGGTCAAACAGACGGGAAGGGAACTGGCCCGGGCTGAAAAGGTCGAACTGATCCGGCCGAATCCGCGTCTGCCATCACGGGAGGAGGTGTCGGCGAATTTTCCATCCCGCTCGGCCAGACTGCGGGAGATGAGGGTACTGTGAAAGCGTCGTTAAAAGGGATGGGTACGGTGTTTCTCTCTGTGGTGCTGATTTTCTTTTTGCTGGCGGTATATCTCAACCTCAATCTGGACAGCATCAACTGCGGGTACGAGTTGCGCAGGCTGGAAAACGAGCGGGACGGTCTCAACGAGGAGATCGACCAGTTGCGGGCCCAAAAGGCTGCGCTGCTCAACCTTCAGCGAGTCGAGGAAGTGGCGACCAAACGGCTCAGTTACCAGTATCCTCAAAGCGATCAATATATAAAGGTAGTTACGGAGTAAGCAATATGGCGTTGAACCGGATGGAACGAAGTCGAGGCCTGGTGGTGTTCTACATCATTCTGGTCTGGGGGCTGTTCCTGACGGTTATGCTGGTCAAGGTGCAGATTGTCGATTACAGCCACAATATCCTGAAGGTCAGATCCCAGAGTAAAAGGATTTTCGATTCCCATCCGAAACGGGGGACGATTTACGATCGCAACGGTCAGATTCTGGCCATATCGGTGGAGGCTTATTCGGCCTTCTTCAGTAACCGGAATCCGGAACAGACGATGCAGTTATTCGAAAAAGTGAACCGGGTTCTGCATTTGAAGAGTTCCGAAAGAAAGGAGGTCTGGCATCGGATTCGGAACGGAGACCGATTTATCTGGATAAAAAGGAAACTGACTACGGAGGAGCATCGGAAACTGGCCGAACTTCAGGAAAAGGAGAAAGCCGCCGATGTTCTGGGTTTCTGGAAAGAACACAAACGCATTTATCCCCAAGGAGAAACCGCTGCTCATATTTTGGGCGGTGTCGGCATTGACGAGCAGGGCTTGGAAGGGATCGAATTCGCTCTGGACCGGGAGATCAAAGGTCAGGGAGGACAGATGGAGGCCCTGCTCGATGCCCGAAAACAGGTTTTTCGATTTGAATACATCAAACAGCCGGTTCCCGGTAAGGATGTGTATCTGACCATCGATACGGCCATCCAGTTCTTTGTGGAACGAGCGTTGAACCGGGCCGTTGAAACTTTGTCCGCCAAAGGCGGAAGTGTGGTGGTTATGGACAGCCGTAACGGGGAACTGCTGGCTATGGCCAGTGCACCCGGATATCATCCTGCCAGGCTGGCCAGTGAATCACGCAACCGGATCAAGAATCGGGCGGTCTCCCTGCTGTACGATCCCGGTTCCACTTTCAAACTGGTGACAGCCAGTGCCGCACTGGAGGAGAACGTCTGTTACCCACAGCAGGTCTTTGACTGCGCCAACGGAGAGATGAGATACCGGGGTGAGGTCATCACGGATCACAAGCCGTTTTCGAATCTGACCTTCGAAGAGGTGCTGATCTATTCCAGCAATATCGGCGCGGCCAAGATCGCCTTGAAGCTCGGTCGTGACAAATTTTATCATGCGATCTCCGCTTTCGGTTTCGGCCAGAAAACCGGTCTGCCGCTTCCGGCGGAAGAACGGGGGCTGTTACACCCGGTAAAACGCTGGTCGGATGTCTCCACTGCCTTTCTGGCATTCGGCTATGAAATTCTCGTTACGCCGATCCAGATGACTCAGGCTTTCAATGTCTTGGCCAGCGGGGGGTGTCTGCTGCCTCCGCGTCTGGTTCTGCGGGTCGGTAACGGCAGGCTTTTTGGGGGAGATACCTTCAGAGTCATCAGTGATTCCACCTGCAGTCGCATGGTCAGCATTCTGCAGGAAGTGGTGACCAAGGGCACTGGGAAAAAGGCGGACATCGCCGGCCTGGAAGTGGCCGGGAAGACCGGAACGGCCAAGAAAGTGGTCAACGGGAAGTATTCGCGCAGCTACATGTCCTCTTTCGGGGGATTTTTCCCGGCTCCGGATCCACGGGTGACCATTTATGTGGTTGTCGATGAACCGCAGGACATCTACTATGGCGGAGATGTGGCGGCGCCGTTGTTCCGGGAGATCGCCGAGAGTGTCATGGTGTACATGAAAATTTTCCCGAAGCAGAATCGTGGCGAGGAGATCCGGTTATGAAAAAAAACCTGTTATCCGATCTTCTGGATGGAGTGACTCTGTTGGAATCCAATGGAAACCTCGATGTGGAGATCACCGGGATCGCCTACGATTCGCGCAAGGTGACACCGGGCGCTCTTTTCGTGGCCATCCGCGGAGCCAGGGAGAACGGCCTCTCCTATATCGACGATGCGATCCGGCACGGTGCGGCGGCGATTTTAAGCGGGGTTCAGGTACCGCAGCGAAAGGACATTCCCTGGGTTTCCGTGGCCGATGAACGGGTGACCATGGCCAGAATGGCTTGCCGCTTCTGGAATGTCCCCATCAACGATATTCGGGTCATCGGTGTGACCGGTACCAACGGAAAAACCACGGTGACCGGCCTGTTGTCCGACATTCTTTCCGCCGCCGGTCGGGTGGCCAGGGTCGGCACTCTCGGGATGGTGGCTTCCGATTGCGGTGAAAAGGCACTTTTGACGACTCCGGAAGCCGTCGATCTGTTCGCTTTTCTGGCCAAGGCCGGCGAATCTGAACCGGTTACTCATCTGGTGATGGAAGTGTCCTCGGTGGCCATGGTACAGAGGCGTCTGGCGGGTGTGACCTTCGATCAGGCCATCTTCACCTCTTTCTCCGGTGATCATCTCGATATTCACGGTGATATGGAAAGTTATTTTTCGGCGAAACTGAGCCTGTTCCGCCTGGTGGACAGTGAGGGCTGGGCCATTATCAATTACGATGACCCGAGGGCCTCTCAGATTATCGATAAACTGGATTGCCGCTACCTGACCTTCGGCTTTTCCGAAGATGCGGATATTCATCCTCTCGAGCCGTCGTACGGACTCAGCGGCACTCAGGTTGATCTGGTAACTCCAAAAGGGGTTTTGCCGCTCTTCACTCCGCTGATCGGGCGGGTCAACGTCTATAACCTGATGGCGGCAGTCGCATCGGCACAGGTCTGCGGGATGGATTTGTCGCTGATCGGGGAACGGGTCCGGGGGTTCGGACCGGTTCGGGGCCGGCTGGAGATGGTCACTCAGGAACCGGTTTCTGTGATGATCGACTATGCCCATACCGATGATGCTCTCCGATCGATGCTCAGCTCGGTGAAAGAGGTTTGCAAAGGGAGGGTCATCCTGGTTTTCGGGGCGGGAGGTGATCGAGACAAGTCGAAACGTCCCCGAATGGGGTCGGTAGCGGCCGCTCTTTCCGACCGGGTGGTTCTGACCAACGACAACCCACGCAAGGAGGATCCCAATGAGATCGCCAGACAGGTCATGGGCGGTTTCCCCCCTTCTTTCAAGAGTTTCAGCCTGGAG
>CAYMND010000151.1:0-6717 GCA_964391685.1 uncultured Clostridia bacterium
AGGCCCACCGCCTGGAGCAACGCACCCTATACGATATCGAGATGTTGTTGGAAACCGGCTTCTGCAAGGGAATCGAAAATTATTCCCGCTATTTCGACGGCCGAAAGGCCGGTGAACGTCCCTACTGCCTGCTCGACTACCTGCCTGAAGATGCACTGATCGTCATCGATGAAAGTCATCAGACCCTACCCCAGATCAAGGCCATGTACCGGGGCGACCGATCGAGAAAAAAAAATCTGGTGGACTATGGCTTCCGTTTGCCCAGTGCCTTCGACAACCGCCCGCTGACCTTCGCCGAGTTCGAAAAAATCGGTGAACGTTTTCGGCTGATCTTCCTTTCGGCCACCCCCGGAGACTATGAACAGCAGCAGGCTGAGCAAACAGTTGAGCAGATCATACGTCCCACCGGATTGCTGGACCCCCGGGTGCTGGTGCGACCGTCCGGCGGCCAGATGCAGGACCTGCTGGGGGAGATCAGAAAAACCGTCGAAGCCGGACATCGGGTTCTGGTGACCACCCTGACGAAACGGTTCGCTGAAGAATTGAGCGAGTTCTTTCTCGACCAGGGAGTCAGGACCCGCTATCTGCATTCGGAAATCGACACCCTGGACCGCAGTGAACTGATCCGACAACTGCGCCTGGGAGAATTCGACGTTCTGGTGGGGATCAACCTCTTGAGAGAGGGGCTAGATATTCCCGAAGTGGGCTTGGTGGCCATTCTGGACGCCGATAAGGAAGGTTTTCTCCGGGACACCCGCAGCCTGATCCAGACCATCGGCCGGGCCGCCCGCAACGTTAGCTCCCGGGTAATTCTCTACGCCGATTCCGAGACCGAATCCATGAAGAGAGCCATGGAGGAAACCGAACGACGACGCACCATGCAGGCCGAATACAACCGGATCCACGGCATTACCCCCAAAACCATCATCAAACCGGTCGAAGAAAAGGAATCCCTGCCGATTCACAAGACGGCAAAGGACCTGGGCAGCGTGGAGGAGGCCATCGCCACCCTGCAGAAGGAAATGGAGAAGGCCGCTGAAAAGCTGGATTTCGAAACCGCCATCCTGCTGCGGGAAGAAATCAAGCGCATAACCAAATTTACCGCCCAGGAAGCCAGAAAGAAACAATAAAAAGACACGATTTCGGGGCAAAAACCAGTGATTTTTTCCTGTAGTTGTTCTATCATGACAACATGCCAGAAAAGCGGAGCTTGAACGAGTTTATCGGCAGTACACTGGGAAGTTACAGAATCCTGAAGCGAATCGGAGCCGGAGGCATGGGTACTGTATTTCTGGCCCGGGACCTGACCCTGGAGCGGGAAGTAGCCATCAAGATCATATCCCCCGAACTGGCCCGCAATCCGGTTCTGATGAACCGGTTCAAGGTCGAAGCCATCGCCCAGGCCAAGTTGAACCACAACAACATCGTCACCATCCACACCTTCAGCAAAGACGACGCCTTCCGCAAGGGGAGCGAGACCTTCTTCTTCGTCATGGAATACGTAGACGGCATCACCCTGAAACAGATGATCAAGAATAACGGCCCCATACCGGTCGGTCAGGCGCTGAAAGTCTTCTCTCAGATTCTTGACGGCATCGGCTACGCCCATGCCAGAGGTGTCGTTCACCGGGACATCAAACCGGCCAACATCTTCATCAATTCCCACAATGTCGCCAAGATCGGTGACTTCGGTATCGCCAAAGTCGAGGGTATTGATGGCTTGACCCGCATGGGCAGCGGGATGGGCTCGCCCATGTATTCCTCTCCGGAACAATTGCTGGGCCAGCCCACCGATTCCCGGTGCGACATTTATTCTCTCGGCATGACCCTTTACGAAATGCTCACCGGCACACCGCCGATCAAGATCGGTGGTGACAGCGGTTTTGACAGCTTAACTGCCGCCGCCGAAGCCATGCCTGCCCGTTGCACCCAGATCAATCCCACCATTCCGGCCGCCGTAGAATCTTTGGTGATGAAGAGTATCGCCAAATCACCAAGCGCACGGTTTCAAACCATCCGGGAGCTGAAAAGCACGGTAGAAAGCCTCCTGGGACCACCGACTCCCATACCGGAGTCCACCACCGGCGATGAAATACGGCCCGTGAAGAAAGCAGATAAGACCCTGACCCAGACTGTGAAAAAAACGAGATCGGCCTGGATGAACCTGCCCGCCCGCACCCTGCGTCAGATTGCCGCCTCACTGGGCGCCATGCTGACTCTCCTCGTAGTCTATCTTCTCATTTCGACATCAAGAATAACTCAGAATGCAGCTCCCGGATTGATATCCCGGGAACCAGATCAAGGTATAATCGCTTCCGGCACACAGCCGAAACAACCATCCCCATTCCCTGCCTTGGCCGAACCGGGCGCAACGAAAGTCGAACCGGCAACCGCGGCAGAAGTCACCAAAGCTTTGCTGGAAAAAATAAAACAGCAGATCAGAAGGGAGCAGTACAAACAGGCTCTGGTAACTGGAGAGAAGGCCATCGAAAACGGTCAAATCTCCGCCGAACTGCTGCAGCTGCTGGCCATGGCCAGCTTTCTGGACGACAACGAGTCCATGAGTGTCGGGTATATCGACCAGACCCTACGCCTGACGGAAGCAATTGAATTCCCTCTTCTTTTTGAAACCTCCGGGAAAAAACACATCGGAGGAACGCTGGCTATATCGAGAACCATGATCTCTTTTACATCTGATGGACAGAACTCTGCCCCTGGAAAAATTCTACTCTCCCTAGGATTGGCACAGATAAAAAGCGTTTACGACGATGTCAGACGAGAAGCCCTGAATCTTTTCAAAAAGAAAAAAAATCGAACCAATCCGATCCTGATCGTCAAGGATCAACGAAACCGCAGATACTCCCTGCAACTGTTATCAGACGACCCCCCCCTGAGAAAATTCATTCGGCACGTAATCAACACCGTACGGAAAAAACAAGCATGAACGGATCATGAAACTGTACTACTACGGATTGTCGGATCCAGGCTGTATCCGCAGCAACAACGAAGACTATATTTACACCGGAACTCTTGCCAGAGGTGATTCACTGTTCGTGGTGGCCGACGGCATGGGCGGGCACCATGCCGGCGAGGTCGCCAGCCGAATGGCGGTCACCAGACTGGTCGGAAAGCTGGAAAACTGCGTCCGGAAAATCGACAGCTCCGTACTGAACGAAATGATCCAGGAGATCAACAGAGAGATATTCGACAGAAACAACCAAGGAGACAGCAGCAAGCGCATGGGAACGACCCTTACCTCCCTGATCGTCACGGACGATCAGGCATACATCGCCCATGTCGGCGACAGCCGTGTATATCGCTACCGCAACACAACCGATCAAAACAACCAACCCCTCCCCCTGACCCAGTTGACCCAAGACCATTCGTTTGTCGCAACACTGGTCAAAAACGGCATTCTCAATGAAGAGGAAGCCCGAAAACACCCGAAGCGCAACGTTCTCAACCAATCCCTCGGTATGAGAAAAAACGTGACTTCCCAGGTCCTCGGACCGTTGCCGATCCGTTCCGGTGACAAATACCTGCTCTGTTCCGATGGTCTCTCATCCGTTCTCCAACATCGGGAAATCCAGGATTTCACCGGTATGTCTTCCAGCAGAGAGATCGTCAAAAAACTCGTCAATCGAGCCAAAACCCGTGGAGGTCCGGACAACATCAGTGTCGTCGTCATTGACACTGTTTTCAGGCCGGAGACATGGATACCCGAAAACGAGACCAAGCCGGAAATTTATCTGAACAACATGGCGAAACCTCATGGGGAAAGAAAAAAAAGGGGCGTGAAAATTCTTCTTCTTGCCCTACTGCTTTTCCTTCTGGCCACGATCTTATACCTGGTGATACACAGCACCGAACTCGGCCAGAACACCCTCCATCCCGGCGCCACCGAAGCCACAGAAAACATACACGAACAATCATGAGCACATGGAAGAAAAGAAACTAGGCCATTACCAACTGTTGCGCCGTCTCGGTGAAGGCGGAATGGGCACCGTTTATCTGGCCCGGGATACGCTGCTCGAACGAGACGTAGCCGTCAAGGTCATCTCTCCTGAATTCATCGGCGACCCGGAACTGATGGCCCGGTTCCGAGTGGAAGCCATCGCCCAGGCACGACTCAACCATCCCAACATTGTCACCATCCACTCCTTTTCCCAGACAGACGGGACTTACATCATCGTCATGGAATACGTCCCCGGCAAAACGCTCAAACAGCTGATAAAGGAAAAGGGAAAACTTTCCCAGACTTATGCCCTGATGATCACCATGAGCATACTCGACGCCCTTTCATTCGCTCACTCGAAGGGCGTTCTCCATCGGGACATCAAACCCGCCAACATTCTGATCACTCCCGATAACAAGGTCAAACTGGGTGACTTCGGCATCGCCAAGATTGAAGGACTGGACGGTCTGACCCGGATCGGCACCATGCTGGGAACTCCCCACTACTCTTCACCGGAGCAGATTCGGGGTAAGAAACCGGGACCTGGTACGGACATATATGCCCTGAGTGTCACCCTTTACGAATTGCTCACCGGAGCGCTGCCCTTCAACGACAGCGCCGCTTCCAACCTGGAGATTCAAAAGGCTCACCTGGAAAAGACCCCGCCGCCGCCATCTTCACTCTGCCCGGGAATATCCATCCAACTGGAAGCCGCCATCATGAAAGGACTGGCCAAAAAACCGGAAGACCGGTTCAGGTCGGCACAGGAATACAGCAACGCCCTGTCTGCCCTGCTGAAAAAAGGAGGCGGTTTTTCATCACCGCCGAAGACATCCGATCTTTTCGCCCCGATTCGCCGACTGGCGTCACAAATCGGCAATCGGGTCAAGACTCCATCTGTTTTCACTCCACAGAAAACACCGGCAAGAGACAAGCGCTGGCTGATCTTCCTGCTCATTCCGCTGCTGTTGCTTCTTCTGATCCTGGCACTCGCCGCCACCGCGCCCTCACTGCCGGGCCCCATTTCAAGCATTTTGCCTACGAGCGATCTTAATGAAAATATAACCAACAAATAGGAGGAACCATGAAGAGAGGGAACGTTGCAATCTTGTGGCTGATCCCGGCCTTGATGCTGGCAACCGGCCTGCTCGATTCCACGGAAAAACTGACGGAAGAGCAGATGACAGCCTACCGCACCCGACCGGCGGTGGTCATGATCTACAGCGGCATGTCCATAACGGCGGAAATCGGAGGACAACAGCATCAGCTGCCCAATTACGGATCAGGAAGCGGATTCTTCATCAACCCGGAAGGCTACCTGGTGACCAACGGCCATGTGGTCGACATATTCGTCAAGTACACAAACGACAAGGAAGGGTACGCCCAGCAGGTTCTCAACAACATGATCATTCAACAGATCGTGTCCGAATTCAAGCAGTCCTACGGTCGGGAACCCGGACAGCAAGAACTCCAGCAGCAATACTCTGATTTTGTAAAAAAGAACCAGCCCCGGGTAGTCAATCACGACAGCATCAACTACGTGTTGCTGTCCAATTCGGAAACCTACCGCTTCGAAGTCAAGAAATTCAGTCCCTCTATTCCGGAAGGCGGCAAGGACATCGCCATCCTCAAAATCGAGCGGGAGAACTGTCCGGTGATCTTCCTTGGCGATTCATCCAAACTGTCCTTGCAGCAGATGGTATTCACCATCGGGTTCCCGGCGGCGGTCGACCCGGGACGATTTCCTTTGCTGGGCAGGGAGAACACCCTCAAGTCCTCGATCACCAGGGGTTCGATCTCGGCACTGAAAACCGACTACAAAGGCATGTCGGTCATCCAGCACGATGCAGCCACCTCCCCCGGCAATTCGGGCGGTCCCACTGTCACCGCTGACGGGCTGGTCATCGGTGTCCACTCCTACGCCGCCACTCAAGCCGACGGATTCAAATTCTGCGTACCCATCAACTCCGCCAAGGAGTTCATCCAGGACGCCGGAGTCAATTACAATAAAACATCCGAATTCACCGTTATATACAACAAGCTGCTGCAATCAGTCTGGGAGGGAGACTGGTTCGACGCCCAAACCGAAGTCAGCACCGCTCTGGCCTACATGAAGAACGAACCCGATCTCGAACAGCTGCAGCGCACCATTCTGCTGCGCATCAGCGAAATGGGTTTCTTCGAAAAGCTGTGGCGCCAGAACAAAATCGTCATCATCATCGCCATTATCCTGATTTTGGCGATACTGGTTGTTCTGTATATTTCATTCAAACCCTCGGCCGGCCAGCCCGCCGTCATGGGAAAAGCCCCGGAAATCATGCCGGAACCTCAACCGGTTGAATCCGTCCCGGACGACAAGACAACCTTCGAATCCGAAGGAACCATGTTCGAAGGAGACATCTGCGGCTCGCTGAAAGTCATCGTTCGCGGCGAAGAGCAGGGAACATATCCCATCACCTCCACGGCCATGATTCTCGGTCGAGACGCATCCAGCTCGAATGTCACCATCAACAATGATCTGGTGTCGAAAAACCACCTGAAGGTCATCCCCAAAGGAGATCAGTTCTACATTGTCGACCTGGGGTCAACCAACGGGACTTACGTCAACGGAGAAAAGATCAGCGAAAGCCTGATCACCCCGGAAGACCAGGTACAGCTGGGGAAAAGGGGAGAAATCAAACTGGTGTTCAGTAAGACAGACCAGTAAATCATGATTGCACCGGGTGGACAGCTGACGCTGCTCACCCGGTGCAATCACCGAC
>CAYMND010000152.1:0-6674 GCA_964391685.1 uncultured Clostridia bacterium
GGCAATTTCCCTCATGATCAGCGGCTTTTTCCATTTTTCACCGAAATCCAGGAAATCTTTCTGTTTGTCCACCAGAAGTTGAGCGATTTTTACGATCATCTGTTTTCGCAAGTCGATTCCCTCGATGAACAACTTGGCATTCCGATATTTTTCCTTGAGGTAGGACTGGGTATCCCGATCGGATTTATCTTCCATCATGGCATCGTAATGGGACGACAGAACCAGTTTGGGCATCCCCTCGTCTATATAATGGACGATGTAATTGTTGTTCTCCTTCACCAGCAGCAGGTCGACTTCCGCATAGTCTATCCCGCTGGTTTCGAAGCGGGCCGAAGGCCTGGGATTCAGCCTTTTCAGCTTGCCGATCAGGGCAGTGAGCCGCTCCGCGTCGATGGACATCATTTTCTGAATGTCCTGATATTTATGACGGGCCAGGTCCTCCAGGTGGTTGCGGATGAGAAGGGTCATATGCTCGAGGCTTTCATCCTTGATCAGCTGGGCCAGCAGACACTCTTCCAGGTTGCGGGCCGCAACACCCTGAGGATCAAAGGACATGATTTTCTGGCGGATTGAATCGATCTCTTCTGCAGTGGAGGAGAGGGAATCTGCAATCGTGGTAATTTCGACGTCAAGATATCCGTCACGGTTCAGATTGTAGATTACGTTCTTTGCCAGTTCGATTTCTCTTTCGTTGAACTCGGCTCTGGCCTGTTCCATCAGATAATCGGTCAGGCTGACCTGGGAAGCGGCGAAGAGCTCGATCACACGGTTCTTGTCGAGTTTGTCGTCATTCTGTTTGAGGAACCTTTCGTCTTCGTAGTTGTTGAGGAAGGATTCATCGGCCCTTTCCAGTCGTTGTTCTATTTCATTGAAATCCTTGTCGCTCTTCTGTTGAGATTCGAATTCTCCACCTTCCATTTCCAGCCAGGGATTCGAATCGATCTCGTTGCGGATTTTCTGCGAGAACTCCAGGCGGCTGAGAGGCAGGAACTCCAAAAAGGAGTGTACAACAGGATTGATGACCAGTTGCTGACTGTGTTTCAGATGCAATCTTGTGGACATGTCAGTGCCACCGGAACTCTGAGCCCAGGTATTCCCGCTTCACTCTTTCGTTTTGCATCAGCTCTCGCGACGCTCCATTGAAGATAACTTCTCCTTTGTTGATAATGTATGATCTGTTCGTGATTTTCAACAAGTCCCTGACATTATGATCGGTAATCATAATGCCGATGCCCTTTTTGCTGAAAGCGGTGATCACAGCCTGAATTTCGTTGATCTGGATCGGGTCGATACCGGCGAAAGGTTCGTCGAGAAGAAGAAATGCGGGCTTGAAAAGAAGTGCTCTGGCGATTTCGAGACGGCGTCTCTCCCCTCCGGATAGCAGCCCCGCCCGGACATTGGCGATATCGATCAGTCCCATGTCCTCGAGCAATGGATCGATAACCGGATGTTCTCCGGTGTTTTTATTCATCTGGACAACGGCCTGAAGGTTGTCCCGAACGGACAGCTTGCTGAAAATGGAGGGTTCCTGTGGAAGAAAACTGATCCCCAGGCGAGCCCTTTGGTAGATCGGAGCCCGGGTGATGTCCAGATCATTCAGAAAAATTTTTCCGTTGTTCGGGGTGATCAATCCCAGCAAGATGGAAAAGGTCGTGCTTTTCCCGGCTCCGTTGGGGCCGAGAAGCCCGACCACTTCTCCGGATGAGACTTTTATGCTGACCTGCTTGACCACGGTTCTTTGGCCGAAGCGTTTGCTGATGTCTCTTCCTTCTAATATCACCGTTTTTTTTCCTTAGCGGCTGAATTCAGCCTGATATAACCTGATATAAATATGCATTTTATCATTAGGCTAAAGAAGGTGTCAATTCAGCAGAGAAGCCCACGTGATTTGTTTTCCGCTGTTGAGCGAGGTCCTGTCGGAGCTATTTTTTCAGTCGCAGACAGCGTTCGCGCAGCTCGTCCTGAGTCAAGGTGGCTGCGCCGATCCGTTCGATAACGATCGATGCAGCGGCGTTGGCCAGCCATAGAACCTGACGGATGGGTAAGCCGGCCACCATGCCCAGAACCAGCATTGCGGCAAAGGTGTCTCCGGCACCGGTTACATCAAAAACCTCGTGTGAAAAGGCCGGTAAGTGAAACGCTTTGTGAGAGCGGCGGCGGGCGGTAACTCCGTGAGCACCCCGGGTGATGACCGCCGTTTCGGTCTGAAGCTTTTTCATCAGAGCCGATGCTGCCCAGGCCGCTTCCTCATCGCTTTCTATCGGGATGCCCAGGATGGTTTCGGCTTCGGAACGATTGGGAGTGACCGCGCTGGCATGGTGGAAAAAGCGAATATTGACCGGTTTGGGGTCGGCGATGACCGGTATCTTTCTGTCCCTGGCAATTTGAATCACCTGCTGAACAAGCTCCAGATTGAAGGTCCCCTTGGCGTAATCCGAAAGAAGAAATGCATCCGCCCGACAATTTGAGATCCGCTCCAGAATTGTATCGACGGTTTCTTTTAACAAGGGGGAAGTCGTTTCCCGATCGATTCTCAGGATCTGTTGCCGATTGGCGATCAATCTGGTCTTGATGGGAGTAATCCGGCCGGGTACATTGATTCCCAGATACCGTTCCGGCGTGATGTCACGGATTTTTTTGCCGGCTTCGTCATCTCCGGTGACCCCGATCAGGCTTGCCCGGCATCCCAATGCGATGAGGTTCAGGAAAACGTTGCCGGCTCCTCCGAGTCGATACTCTTCGCGATCGCTCAGGAGGATGGGCACCGGTGCTTCGGGGGAAATGCGGTTGACTTGTCCGTACAGGTAATGATCCAGAATGATGTCCCCGACCACCAGGATGTTCATGCCGGTTACCGAATGGAGAAATTCATGTAAAGCGTTTGTTGAGATCATGTTTTTTCTGAGGCTGCAGCGGATGATTTACGAAACGGCGGCAGGAAGGGCAAGGTGATGAAGAAGAGCAGGAGAAAGCAGATTTCCGTGTCACCGAAATTATACTCGAACAGTCCGGCCACCAGGAAAGAGATAAGGGAAAAAAGGGATGCTTTGGCGATAACGGAGGACTTCTCCGTTTTTTCTCCTTTGGAAGCCTTCAACAGATCGAGCAGGATGAACCCGAAAAGAATCAGAAACGCGGCCAGTCCGACAATACCCCTTTCGGCAAGAATTTGCAGGAAATTGTTGTGCAGATGCATGTTGTCCTGAGTCGAGTCGGGATGACGATACTGATGGTAGGCTGCAGCCACGTTGTTGGCGCCCAATCCGGTCCATGGGAACTCTTTGAAAATCTCCCAGGCGGTGTAGGTCATATGAATACGGTCCCGGTTGCTGGGACTGTTGATATCCGTAATGGATCTGATACGCTCCTGAATCGGCTGAGGGGAAAGTACGTAGAGAATCAGAATGATGGGGATGAAAACCAGGATTCTTTTCCAGTTGAAGCTGAGCAGAAACAGTGTGATGCTGACAACGATACCGACCCAAACCGATCGGGTCTGTGCCAGGATGATCGGAACGGCCATGACCGCCAGCCCGCCGATGATCGCCTTTCTGACGGTCTTGTTGCTTTCGTAGTGCTGATATACCAGAAAAAACACGAAGCTCAGCATCAATAACCCGGAGTAGGTCATCCAGTGAGAGGTGAAGCCCTTCAGCCGGTTGTCCAGGGATATCGCTTCCTGATTGTTGAGTTTTCGCTGCAGGGTGATGAACAAACCGACAATACTGGCCAGTACGGTGGAACCGAACAGTGTGGCCAAAGCCCACTGAATCCTCCTGGCGGAAAACAGAATCAGCGTCAGCATGGGGATGATCAGAAAGTTGAGGAGATCGCGGTTGTCTTTTATGCTGGCCACTCTGTCGGTTGAAAAAGCCGTACTGATCAGTGTGGCTCCGGCAAAAACCAGAGTGAACCAGAAAAAGCGGGGCTGTTCTGGCAAAGACAGTCTGTGACGGCCAATCCGGTACATGAAAGCCGGAAGAAGAAGAAAAAGGGCGATATACGCTCCGGCAATGGAGACGTTTAATGCAAACAGGAAAAGAAGCATGAAAAAAAAAGAGCTAGTGGACGAGATATCCGAGTATTTTTTTAAAAACGGTTTCAACATCGATTCCTTCCATACACCGAATTGTATCATAGAGGCATGTTCTTTGCGAACAGGGCCGACATCCGAGAGTTGTTTCGAGGATGGTTACATTTCCCCTCCGCCAGGGTCCGCTGATGGCCGGGATGTTCGGACCGTATATGGCAACAATGGGCGTCTTTGTCAGGGAAGCCAGGTGAAGAGGCCCAGAGTCAGGACCGAAATAGCAGGAGCAGTGGTGGATCAGAGCCAGTGTTTCCGGAAGAGTCAGTTTGCCGATCCAGTCACGGATCAGTTCCGGGAAGACGGCAGTCCATTTTGAGGCTCTTTCCGCTTCCTGTCTACTGTTTCCGATCAGATGGCAGTGAATGCCTTCACGGGTCAATGATTCCAGAAGAGCCTCGTATTTTGAATCACCCCAATAGCGGAAATGGTTGCCGGCACCGATATGAATGGCCACCTGATGCGGAGTTCGATTGGATGGGGGAGAAATTTGAGACGGAAGATGAATTTCTTCCACTGGACATTTCAACTGATAATCCGGGGTCGGTCCCGGGGGGATGCCGATGAACTCCAGCATTGATGCCTGGTTGACTGTGGAATGCATGACCGGACGATGGGGATCGCGATTTTCACAGAGTTGTGTATAGGCCCAGTTGCGGTTTTTCGTCCGGTAGCCGATTCTTGAGGGGCATCCGCTCAACCGGGTCAGAAGTGCGCTTTTGGGACCGGAATGAAAGTCGATGACTGTATCGATCTTTTTTTCTTTGATCCGTTTACGCCATTGCCTGTAATCCTTGAGGGAGAAATTTCTCGGAATGACAAAACATTCATCCACCACCGGGAGCAGGTCTGCAAGCTGGGCAAACGGTTCCTCCAAAGCGTAATAGACAGCAGCATCGGGATAAACCTGCCTGAAATGCAGAAGTGCCGGTATGGTCATGATAATGTCGCCGAGCAATCTCAACCGGATGAAAAGAACGGAATGGGGAGGCTTGAGATTCATTCAGTGCGGGACGCCTTGTCGATCAGCATGACGGGAATGCCGTCGGTGATCGGATATGCCAGCTTGCAGGCTTCGCAGATCAGATTCAGGTGATCATTCCGATCTTCAAGGAGCAGATCTCCTTTGCATGCCGGGCAAACGAGGAGTTCCATCAGCAGGTCTGACACAGGCTGAGCCTGGGATTCATTTTTCTTGATCATTTTATTTCCGTCGTTCCCGGCGCCGGAGCGTTCACCCCCGACAAGGGAACAAAGTATTTTACATCAACGAGGGGGTTCTGTCACGGATCCGTGTGGATCGTTCAGCTGGTTTTGAGAATTTCCAGGGCTTCGCTGACAATCGATTTTCTCGAGCGTCTTTTCTTGCCTTGTTTGGGGCACAGCTTGGGATCCTGGCTTCTGATTTCGTTGATCATTTTGCTGAGACTTTGGTAAGAAATATTGAACTCTCTCGACCATTCACTCATGGTTCTCGTCTCCCACTCGTTTATCAGTCTTACGACATCTTGTGGTTTGAGATAGGTTCTTTTTTTGGTTTGTTTCTTCATTGCAGTCTCCTTTTCATATTTTCTCCAATATGAATTGAATATGTCATGAATCTTATAATGCTTCTTAAATGAAAAAGCAATACGTACTACTTATTTATATAAAATATCATGGCAGGATACAGGGAACAGTCTATAAGTAATGCGGAATTGACAGTGAATGGAAAAGGTTCAATGCGTATCGGTCGGTCATGCCGGCGACGAAGTCGATGATTCGTCTGTCCAGGGTGTCGTCTTCAGGATAAGGAGCTACATATTGGTCCGGATTGGAGTGTACATGATCCAGGATGCGACCCAGAACCCCTTTAACCTTGGATCTTTCCTGCTCGAGCAGTTCGGTTCGATATACACGTTTAAAAAGGAAATCTCTGATGTTTTCCAGTTCCTGGTATATTTCAGCTGACAGGAAGATGAACTCGAGATTATGTTTCAGTGTTTCACGGACGACATCCATTACAATGGTGTCGATGCGCTTGGCGAAACGTGTTCCCAGAAGAGCCTGAGTACTCTGAGGAATCTCGTTCTGTTTGATGATTCCTGCCCTGATGGCGTCATCCAGATCGTGGTTGACGTAGGCAATGATATCCGAAACCCGGACAATCTGCCCTTCCAGGCTTTTCGGGATGGCGGAGCGGTCGTCGGGAATGATCGGACCGACTCCTTTCGAATGTTTGACGATTCCGTCCCGGACCAGCTCGCACAGGTTGAGTCCCTTGCCATGATATTCAAGTTTCTCAACCAGGCGGAGGCTTTGCTGGTAATGTTTGAACGGGAAAGAGGTCAGGTCGCGAATGACTTTTTCTCCGGTATGGCCGAAAGGGGTATGTCCCAGATCATGGCCCAGGGCGATGGCTTCGGTGAGATCCTCGTTCAGATTGAGCGCTCGGGCAATGGTTCGGGATATCTGGCTGACTTCCAGGGTGTGGGTGAGACGTGTTCGGAAATGATCCCCTTCAGGAGAGATGAAAACCTGTGTCTTGTGTTTCAGGCGTCGGAAGGATTTGCAGTGAAGTATCCGGTCCCGGTCGCGCTGGAATTCG
>CAYMND010000153.1:0-6653 GCA_964391685.1 uncultured Clostridia bacterium
GGTGATCATGTTGCCCACGATTCTGACAATCAGGCTGAAATCGCTGATCAGGCTTCCTCTGGGGGAGTCCGGGAAAACGATGCGCCGGTTTCTTTTTTTCGGGTGATGACGATAAATGACCGAAAGCTCGTCGATGATTTTTTGAAGTTCGATCCTCTGGCTTTTCTGAAAAACCCCGTCACCTCGATTGCTGGACAGGTACTGCTGGACGGAGACTTCCTGGACCAGCTGGTCGGCCACCATATGGAGCTGCTCCAGATTGTACTTATCCTCCATCGTTTGGCCGGTGGCATCCATCAGACTGATCCGGCCGAGCAATGCGGTGATCAGGTTGTTCACATCGTGATAGAAAACCCGTTCGAGGTTGGCCCAGCGATGTTCCTCTGTGACGTCCTGCATGCAGATCAGGACCGTTTTCGTCACCTCATCGATCTGAAACGGAGCGGCCCGGACCTTCAGATACAACTCGTGGTTCTGTCCGTTCCGGTTGACGCTGAGGGCGCAGTACTGCTCCACCGGCTTGTCTTCACACAAACTGGTGACAATGGCCAGGGCCGCTCCGCAGGACGCACAAGCTTCTCCGGTTCCGCATCCTGCGGCATTATCGAAGGCGTGAACACACTTCAGGGCTTCTCCGGGACGTATCCCCAGGAGATTTTCCGCAGAGTCCTCTCCCACCATCTCGAGGAATGTCTGGTTGGCCATCAGAATCTGACGCTCTTGGTTGATGATCATCACCACACCGGACAAGAGGTAGAGAAGGTCCGATACCAAGTGGTTCTGCAGAACAAGTTCCAGATCATTTTTAATCTGAATGGGATCTTTCCGTTCCGCCTTGGCGAAGAATGTTTTCATATTGGTTATATCGGTCATTTCGCCTTCACCGCATGAAATATATTCTTATTTAAGATCAGTATGGTACATCTGTCAACAGAAAACTTCGGCATTTCACCGGTTTGGCATGGAAATGAAGAATTCGAAAAAAAAAGATGAAATTTCGCTACTCACCCCGTTGACACTGCTTTCCGGACGAGGTATAGGAAAATCATCACCCTGAAAAAGGGGAATAAGAGAGAAAAGAGGAGTGAAAGATGAACAAACAGGAATTGATCAAGGCGATTCAGAACAAGTTGGGCGATGAAAAGGAGAAGTATCCCTTGAAGCTGGTCGGAGACTTCGTCGAAACCTTGACCGAAGTGGTGACCAAGGAGATGTCCAAGCAGAATCAGGTTACCCTCGTGGGCTTCGGCACCTTCGCCGCCGCGCAGCGGAAACAGAAGACCGGTGTCAATCCAAAAACGGGAAAAAAGATCAACATCCCGGCGAAAACAGTCCCCGTATTCAGGGCCGGCAAAAACTTGAAGGATTTGGTAAAGTAAACCTTTTCAAGGCACGGGCGACACAACAGGCCCGTGCCTTTCGCTATTTTTCGAATTGATATCTCGGAGGAAATACAAAGACTGAAAAGAGTGTCTCTGAAGAGATAGCGGAAAGTTCATCCGGACACCGATAATTAAAAGATCTTTCGTCCTGATTTTTCAGAGTTTTGCAGGGGGTTGCGCAGCTGAACGAATCGGGTTCGCAATTTGTCGAAAAATGGAATGCAGATTGGAACCGTTATGTAAAAATGTCCGTGTCAGATCATAACGGAGAAAAAAATGGTTCACCACAGAAAATGGAACACTGGTCCGGCGGAAGTTCCGTCAGGACGCCTCAAGGCAATCCTGTTCGGCGCATTGATTTCGTTCTTCTTCATGTTACCCGCCGAAGAGATCCCGCTACCCATGCGGGTGTCACTCGAAGAGGCGAAAAATTACGCGGTGATTCACAATGTCGAGACCGAGAACGCCCGAATCGATGTGAAGATGGCCAGGAAGAAAACCTGGGAAACCACGGCCATCGGTTTGCCGCAGGTTTCGGCATCCGTGTCATATACAGACATGCTCAAGATCGCCACTACGCTGATTCCGGCAAAGTTCTTCGATTCCGACGCCGCCGACGACGAGTTCATCGGTGTGAAATTCGGTACCCAGCACAACGCTTCGGCGGAAATAACGGTCAGCCAGCTGGTGTTCAACGGTTCGTACATCGTCGGTCTCCAGGCGGCGAAAGTCTATCAGCAGCTCTCTCTGAACCAGCTGGAAAAGAAAGCCATCGAAATTCGGGAGAATGTCGCGGATGCGTATTACCTGGTTCTGCTGGCGGAAAACAACCGCAAGATACTGCAGCAGACGCAAGAGAACCTGCAGCAGAACCTGGTCGAAATCCAGGAGATGTACAAGGCCGGATTCTGTGAAGAGTCCGATGTGGACCAGGTCCGCCTGTCACTGACGGATGTGGAGACCCTGCTGTCTTCCACGAGACGCCAGATCGAAACGGCCATGCTTCTGCTCAAGTTCCAGATGGGGGTCGATCTCGATCGCCCGATAGAACTCACCCAGGACCTGTCGCAGATCCTGGCCGGGCTGACCGCACCGAACGGGGAAGAGGACCGCTTCGATCTGACTTCCCACATCGATTTCCGCATCATGGATACCCAGGAGAAATCAATGGCCCTTTTGCTGAAAAAGGAAAAATCGGAATATCTGCCCAATGTTTCGCTCTTCTTCACCTATTCGCAATCGGCCATGCGCGACCGGTTCAACTTCTTTTCCGGAAAAGAGGACTGGTACCCTTCGTCCATTGTAGGACTGAATGTATCCATCCCGATCTTTTCATCCGGACAGCGTCTGGCCCGGGTGGCCCAGGCCAACCTGGAACTGCAGAAGAGCAAGAACCAGAAAAAACAGGTGGCCGACAGCCTGAAACTTGCCCTGCAACAGGCCAGGGCGGAGTACAAGGACGCTTATGCCACGGAAAAGAGCACTTCCGATTCGGTGACGCTGGCCAGGCGCATTTACGAGAACAGTCGGGCCAAGTTCAACAAGGGGATGCTCGACACCATGACCCTGACCCAGATCCACAACCAGTACCTGAGTGCGGAATCCAGTCACACTCAGGCCGTCGTCTCGCTGCTCAACGCACGGAACAAGCTGGATAAAGCCATCAATCGCCTATAAAGAGGAAAAGAAAAATGAATAGAAAACTGATTGTCATCTTGTTAAGCTCCATAATGCTGTCTTTCGCCTGCCAGAAGGGAAAAACGGACTCCACGGCCGCAACGGAAAAAGATTCCGAAGGGGTCCTCATTGAAACCAAGACCCTGAAGACGGAGCGTTTCGAACACCACATCACCATCAACGGCACTGTGGAGGCCATTCTCGAAGCCTTCGTCAGTCCGGAGACCAACGGACAGATCAAAAAGGTCCATGTGCATGAAGGCCAGCGGGTGAAGAAGGGAGATCTCCTGGTTTCGCTCAACTCCGACGCCGTACGAAGCGGCATCGACGAAGTGAAGAGTTCGCTCGGGCTGGCGGTGACTGTGTACGAAAGGCGGAAAGGACTCTGGGAAAAGAACATCGGCTCGGAGATTCAGGTGCTGGAAGCCAGAACCAGCATGGAATCGCTGCAGAACCGGTTGAAGTCACTGGAAGCCCAGCTGGACATGGCGGAAATCCGAGCCCCCATCGACGGCATCGTGGACAAGATCGACCGCAAAGAGGGTGAACTGGCCATGCCCGGACTGGAGCTGCTGCAGCTGGTCAACCTCAGGCAGATGAGAATCAACGCCGAGATGGCGGAAACCTACCTGGGACGGATCAACGAGGGAGATTCGGTGGAAGTCGTTTTTCCCACTTACACGGACCGAAAGATCCATACGAAAATCAAACGAATCAGCAATTCCATCAACCCCAAGAATCGAACCGTCACCATTCAGGTGGAACTGGATAACGAAGACGAGAGCATAAAACCCAACATGATGGCCTCTCTGGTGATGAGTGATTTCATCGAAGACAATGCGCTGGTGGTTCCGGCGATCATCATCAAGAACGACATGCAGGGGCATTTTGTCTATGTGGTGGAACATAAGGATGGAAAAACGGTGGCCCAAAAAACCTACGTCAAGGCCGGGCTCACCGAACAGGGCCAAACGATGGTCGTTGAGGGACTCGAAGAGGGCCGGCAGGTGATCGTGGCCGGCTACAACCAGGTCAGCAACGGCATGCCGGTCAAGCTCAAATGACCGGTTCCGCATGGGACAAGAGGTAGATTATGGTTAACAACAACGAAAAAAATACGAAACTGGTGCGGGATTTCCGGCTGACCACCTTCGCCCTGAACAACCGCACCACGGTCATTCTGCTGATGGGCCTGCTGGTCCTTTTCGGCCTGCTGGCCTACAATTCGATGCCCCTGGAACTGTCTCCGGAAGTGAATGTCCCCTGGGTGTTTGTAAACACCATCTATCCCGGAAATTCGCCGCTGGATATCGAGAACCTCATCACCCGGCCGCTGGAAAAGGAGATCAATACGGTAACCGGCATCAAGAAACTTTCATCCACATCCGCCCAGGACAGTTCCTTCGTGTTCGTGGAATTCAATTCCAATATCCAGATCAACAAGGCCCTTCAGGATGTCAAGGATGCCGTGGACCGGGCCAAGAGCGAACTGCCCACCGACCTGGATACCGATCCCTCGGTGTTCGAGCTCGATTTCAACGAGTTTCCGATCATCAATATCAACCTTTCCGGAGATTTCAGTGTCCAGGAGCTGAAAGGGTACGCCGAATACCTGGAGGACGAACTGGAAACCATTACCGAGGTTTCCCGGGTGGACATCAAAGGGGTAAACGATCGTGAGATCCAGATCAATGTCGATCCGGTAAAACTGGAAGCGTACGAGATGACGTTCGACGACATCGCCAGTGCCGTGGAATATGAGAACATGAACATCGCCGGAGGCGAAATCGTGGTGGACAAGACCCGCCGGGCGGTGCGCACCATCGGAGAGTTCCAGAAGGCCAGGGATCTCGGCGGCATCATCGTCAAGCAGGAGGACGGCAAGGATATCGTCTACCTCCGCGACGTGGCCCAAGTGCTGGACGGCTTCGCCGAGGCCAAGAACTATTCGCGCCTGTTCCGGCAGCCCGTCGTTTCCCTGCAGGTGGTCAAGAAGGCCCGGGAAAACCTGGTCAACGCCGTGGACAAGATTCGGGCCGCGGTGGATGCGGCCAAGGCGGATAAATCTTTGCCGGAAAACTTGGTGGTCACCATCACCAACGACAACTCGGAGTATGTCCGTTCGATGGTTTCCGAACTGGAAAACAGCATCATCATGGGCGTTATCTTCGTGGTGGGGGTGCTGTTCCTCTTCCTGGGACTGCGAAACGCGCTGTTTGTCGGTGTCGCCATCCCCTTGTCCATGCTCATCTCGTTCATCGTGCTCAGCCTGCTGGGGACGACGGTGAACATGATGGTTCTCTTCGCTCTGGTTCTGGCACTGGGTATGCTGGTGGACAACGGTGTTGTGGTCATCGAGAACATACACCGCTTCATGCAGCAGGGCTACTCCCTGTACGAAGCCGCCCGCCAGGGAGTCGGAGAAATCGCCTGGCCCATCATCACCTCCACCATGACCACCCTGGCAGCGTTTTCTCCTCTCATTTTCTGGGGCGGGATCATGGGGGAATTCATGAAACACCTGCCGATAACCCTGATTGTGGCCCTGTCGGCTTCCCTTTTCGTGGCCCTGGTGATCAACCCGGTTCTGGCGGTCAAGTTCCTGAAGCAGGATGAGGACATAAAAAAACGGCCCCGGAAGAAAGTGATGAAGCTCGCATCGATTCTGGCCGGTATCGCGCTGCTCTTTCTCCTGCTGAAAATCTACATCATCTTTTCCCTGTTGATGCTCTTTGTCATTCTCATGGTTCTCAATCACTTCTTCCTGTTCGATCTCAGCCAATGGTTTCAGACCCGTTTCCTGGTCAGACTGGACAGCGGGTACAACAAGCTTCTGCGGTATGCCCTCGGAGGGCGACATCCTCGCTGGATCATCATCGGCATGGTGGGCCTGCTCATTTTTTCGGTGATCTTCTTCGGCATACGCCAGCCGAAGGTGCTTTTCTTTCCGGACAACGAGCCATCGTTCATCAATGTATTCGCTGAATTGCCCGTGGGAACCGATATCGAAGCCACCAACGAATTCATGCACGGATTCGAGGAAAAAGTACTCGGCATGCTGGAACCCCACCGGAAAATCATCAAATCGGTGCTGACCACCATCGGTGACGGAGTGGTCGGGGAGAATGAGTTCAACCAGGGCAATTCGACCCCGCACAAAGCCTTGATCACCATTCATTTTGTCGATTTTCTCTATCGGGATGGTGTGAAGACTTCGGGCATCATGAAAAAACTGAGCGACGAACTGGTCAACCACTACCCGGGAGTCATCGTGCAGGTGGTCAAGAACTCCATGGGACCTCCCACAGGAAAGCCTGTAAACCTGGAGATCAGCGGAAAGACTTTCGCTAAACTGACGACATTGACCCAGGATATCCAGAGTTATCTAACCGCCGCCGACATTCCGGGGCTGGAAGGGCTCAAGATGGATCTCGACCTCGGCAGCCCGGAACTGATCATCACCATCGATCGCGACAGTGCCCGTCGCTTCGGAATGTCCACCGCCCAGATCGCCTCGACCATACGAACGGCTCTGTTCGGGAAAGAGGTGTCGAAGCTCAAGGACAGGGAGGACGATTATCCGATCATGGTCCG
>CAYMND010000154.1:0-6650 GCA_964391685.1 uncultured Clostridia bacterium
ATTACAACCTGCTGGCCTCCCTGATCGATCAACCGGGGGTTGACGCAGCGACCCTGTCGGCCCGGGTGAAGATCGAGACCGATCTGTACAACCGGTTCATCAAGACCCACGAGATCGGGCCGGAAAGCGGTCGACGGGAAGTTCTCGAGATTGCACTGGAACGGGAAAACAATACCGAAGCGCTCTACGCCATGCTGTTGACATTCACCGATCTGAGTGATCCCATCGTTTCCGTTTTCGACAAGCTGCGGCTGCAGGAGCTGGGGCATGCCAGCCGTATCCGGGCCCTGATGGAGTGAGCGGGACTTCCCGACCGGGCTGTCGTCCGGTCCGGGTCCCGTTTGACAAGAACGGGTAAATGGTTTAATATTAGGCATTTCATAGTCTATGGATATTTATATCGCAAAAGAAGCAGGATTCTGTTTTGGCGTAAAGCGCGCACTTGGACTCATCAACACCATGGTTGAGGAAGGGCGATCTATACAGATTTTCGGAGAATTGATTCACAACCGGGCGGTTCTGGACGAACTGTCCGCTAAGGGCATCGAATCCATAGAACGTCTCGAGCAGTGGGACCGGAGCAAGACCCTGGTCATCCGGACCCACGGTGTTCCGGCGCATGAAGAGAAGAAACTCGCCGAAATGGGTGGTTCCTGGGTGGACGCCACCTGCCCCCTGGTCAAAAAGATTCACGAGATCGTCAAAAGCATCGATCCCGATGAGGTGGAATTGGTCATTGTCGGGGATGAAAGCCATCCCGAAGTCCGGGCCAGCCGCAGCCACTCTTCCCGAGCGGTGGTGGTGAGCAGCGAAAGCCAGGCGGAAGCCCTGGAAGTCGGTGTGTCCAGGGCAGTGGTGGCTCAGACCACCCTGGACGGAGATTTTTTTTCCCGTATCGTGGAGATCCTGAAGCGGCGCAGCCGGGTGCTCGAGATTCACGATACCATCTGTTCCGCCACCCGGGTCCGGCAGCAGGCGGTCAAGGAACTGGCTCCGACGGTGGACTGTCTGGTGGTCATCGGCGGCAGAAATTCCTCCAACACCATGAAGCTGGTGAAAATCGCCCGCGAACGCAATGCCAACACGGTGCATATCGAATCCAGTGGAGAACTGGAGCAGGTTGCACAAAGAATTTTCTCCAGCCCCGTCAACAGCCTGGGGATTACCGCCGGGGCCTCGACACCGCCGGAGGAAATTGACCGAGTAAAATCATTTTTTAATGAAATAAAGAGTAGAGTAAAGGAGAACGCCCATGGACAACGAAATTCGCAAACCATCTGAAACCGATCAGATAGAAGAAGATTTTTCACAGATGATAGAGGAGTACAGCACGCGCAGCGTCGATTTCAACACCCCGGTCGAAGGCGTGATTGTAGAAATCATCGGTGATCGAGTCATCGTTGACATCGGGCACAAAACCGAAGGGAACCTGCCGAAGGAAGAGCTTCTGGACTGGCATGGAAACTGCCCGTACCAGGTGGGGGACAAGATCCGGGTCCTGTGCAAGAGCGTCAACCGCAAGGAAGGGTATATCGTCGTCAGCAAGCGGGATGTGGACCGTCGCGATGGATGGCACCACATAGCCGAGCTGTTCGAGAAACAGGAGACCGTAAAGGGAAGAATCGTCCGTGTCAGTCCCGACAACAAAGGTTTCGTGGTGGATGCGGGCATCGAACTGTTTCTGCCCATGAGCCAGGTGGACGTCCGCAAGGTCCGCAATCCCAACGGACTCATCGGCAAGGAGTACGATTTCCGGATCCTGCGCATCAATTCCAAGGAGAAGAGCGGAGTTCTGTCCCGTCGGGTGCTGCTGGAAGAAGAACGCCAGGAGAAGATGGATCACATTTTCGACACCCTGAAACCGGGGCAGCTGATCAAGGGGGTGGTTTCCAGCCTGACCGATTACGGTGCCTTCGTCAACGTCGGCGGCGTCGATGGTCTGGTGCACAAGGACAACATCTCGTACGGGCGGGTCAACCACCCGAAGGAGAAGCTGGCCAAGGGCGACGAAGTCGAGGTGCTGGTGCTGGATGTGGATCGTGAATCCCAGCGCATATCCCTGGGCATCAAACAGAAGTACCCCGATCCCTGGGCGGACATCGAGAACCGGTTTCCGGTGGGGAAGCGCCTGCAGGCCAAGGTGGTCAAGATTGTCGATTTCGGAGCCTTCATCGAACTGGAGGAGGGAATCGAAGGGCTGCTGCATATCTCCGACCTGACCTGGGAGGGAAGACCCAAGAATGTGGAAGAGTACGTGGCTGTGGGAGAAGAGCTGTGGGTTCAGGTGATCGAAGTCAAGCCGGAGGAGCGCAAGATCAAGCTGGGACTCAAGCAGCTCGAGATGCGCCCCGAGGACCGCTACATACAGGACCGCATCGTCGGGGAGATTGTCAAGGGAACCGTCCGCAAGGTGCTCAATTCCCGGGTTTTCGTGGAAATGGAGTCCGGAGTCGAGGGCGTGATCAAGATATCCGACATCACCTACTTCCGAATCGATACTCCGAAGGAGTTTTTCAAGGAGGGAGAAGTCGTCGACGTCATGATCATGAGCAAGGTTCTGGATCAGAACAATAAGATCCGTCTCAGCTACAAACAGGTGTTCGACCGGGAGTGGGATGATTTCTTCGCCAGGAACAAACCCGGCAACATCATTCCGGTTGTGGTGAAAAAGGTCGAAGACCGCGGTATCCGGGTGGAGATCTCACGGCATATCGAAGGGTTCGTACGCCTCAGCGATCTGGACGAGAAACGCGTCGAAATGGAAGAAGCGGCCCAGATGTTCAAACCCGGCGAGCAGCGCGACGCCCTGATTCTGAGCACAGCTCCGGACAAGAAGCGCATCTACCTCAGCTTCCGTGCGGTGAGCGAACAACGGGAACGGGAAGAGATCGAGAAGTACATGAAACCCGGTTCCGAAGGACCTTCGATGACCACCATCGGTGATCTTTTCGAGAACGCCATCGACAAGAACAAGCAATAATGAAGTTTCTGCAGGCCCCATGGCGGTGGGAGTTCATTTCCGGACACATCGGCAAGGGCGGGTGTGTCTTCTGCCGGGCCGCGGAGAGTGAACAGGATCGTGAAAACCTGATTTGCCACCGCGGTCGTTCGTTCTACGTCATTCTCAACCGGTTCCCCTACGCCACGGGCCACCTGATGGTGGTGCCGTACCGGCACACCAGCGACCTGTCCGACATTTCGGGCGAGCAGGCCGGGGAAATGTGGGATTTGCTCAACCGATCGCGGGTCTTGATTCAGAACCATTTCAGGCCGGACGGTTTCAACGTGGGGATGAATCTGGGAGCCGCAGCCGGTGCCGGCATCAAAGAGCACATTCACCTGCATCTGGTGCCCCGCTGGGCCGGGGACGCCAATTTTATGCCCGTTGTCGGGGAAACCCGGGTGATGTCGTACGACCTGCTCGAGGTCTACGATGTTCTGGCCGAAGGGTTCCGACACTGACGGTTCGACGAGAGGTCCGGTATGGAAAAAATCATAGCGCCGAAAGGGACGAAGGACATTTATTATCCCGATATTCTGCAATGGCAGACATTGGAGGAGCGGATCCGCAGATTCTTCGCCTCCTATGGATACCGGGAGATCCGAACTCCGGTTTTCGAGCATAGCGAACTCTTCACCCGAAGCATCGGAGACGAAACCGAAGTGGTACAGAAGGAGATGTACACCTTCACGGACAAAGGCGGCCGTTCCCTGACCCTGCGTCCGGAGAACACCGCTTCGGTGGTTCGCGCGGCCATCGAGGGGCAGCTGTTCAACGCCCTTTCGCCTCTGCGCTTTCTGTACATCGGTCCCATGTTCCGGTACGACAAGCCGCAGAAGGGGAGATACCGGCAGTTTCACCAGTTCGGAGTGGAGATTTTCGGAGAAGATCATCCGTTCACCGATACCGAGGTGATCGAATCCGCCTGCCGTTTCCTGGACTCCCTGGGCATCCGCGATACCGAGCTGTTGATCAACTCCGTGGGCTGCCCCGCCTGCCGCCCGGTCTATCTGGACAAACTGAGACAGGCCGCCGAAGCCCATCGGGAAGAGTTCTGCGGCGACTGTCAGCGGAAGATCGATAAAAATCCGCTGCGCATTTTCGACTGCAAGGTTCCGGGATGCCGGGAGCTGGCCGGGAATCTGCCGCTTCTGGGAGACGATCTCTGCGACGAGTGCCGGGACCATCATGAACAGGTCAAGTCCGGGCTGGACAGCCTGGGCGTCTCCTACCGGGAAGACCCCATGCTCGTTCGCGGCCTGGATTACTATCAGAAAACCGCTTTTGAAATCACCGGCAGTCACCAGGGAGCCCAGAACGCTCTGCTGGGCGGCGGAAGATACAACGGACTGATCCGTCAGCTGGGCGGCGGAGACGTTTCCGGGATCGGTTTCGCCGCCGGCATGGAGCGCTTGCTGCTGCACATGCCCCTGAGCGGCAACATGGAAGGAAAGGTGGTGTACATCGCCTACCAGAGTCCGGAGCAGATGTCCGAATCCATGGGCCTGGCCCGGGATTTGCGGGCGGAAGGATTCACCGTACTGAGTGAGTACGGAGTCAAGGGGCTCAAAAAACTGATGAAGCGTGCCGACCGCGCCGGAGCTTCCCTCGCTCTGATTCTGGGAGAGGAGGAAATCGCCGCCGGACGGGTTACGGTGAAGATCATGTCGGATCAGAAACAGGTGCAGATCGATCGAAAGGAGCTGGTGTCATGGTTGCGAGAACAGAATTGAGACGAACCCATTTTTCCGGAACCCTCCGGCCTGCGGATATCGGTGGGAAGGTTACCGTTTACGGCTGGCTTCACCGCAAGCGTGAATTCGGATCGGTCATGTTTCTCGACCTCCGGGACCGCAGCGGCATTGTCCAGGTGGTGGTCAACAGCGATCTCTCTTCCTTCGAGGAAGTGAAACGGCTGGGGCGTGAATCGGTGCTGGAGGTCATGGGAAAAGTTCTGGCCCGCCAGGACGTCAACCCCGATCTGCCCAGCGGCGAGATCGAGATCATCGCCGAATCGGTGAACGTGCTGGCTGAAGCGGAAGTGCCGCCCTTTTTCCCCGGAGACCATGCGGAAGTCAGTGAGAATCTGCGGCTGCAGTACCGATACCTCGATCTGCGCCGGCAGTCGATGCAGGAGAATCTGGCCATGCGCAGCAAAGTGGTGCGCACGGTACGGAACATCCTCGAGGAAAACGACTTCATGGAGATCGAGACCCCCATTCTGGCCAAGGCTACACCGGAAGGGGCCCGGGACTACCTGGTGCCTTCGCGCATCTATCCCGGTCGCATGTTCGCTCTCCCCCAATCCCCCCAGCAGTTCAAGCAGCTCCTGATGGTGTCCGGTTTTGAACGGTATTACCAGATCGCCAAGTGTTTCCGCGACGAAGACCTGCGGGCCGACCGTCAACCCGAGTTCACCCAGGTGGACATCGAGATGAGTTTCGCCGGGCCCGAATTTCTCTTCTCCGTCATGGAGGAGATGATGGCCCGGGTTTTCGCCCTCAAGGGGCATGAAGTCCCCAGGCCCTTCAAACGCATGCCCTTCGCCGAGGCCATGGAAAAGTACGGATCCGACAAGCCGGACCTGCGTATCCCACTGGTGCTGACCGACGGCAGTGAAGCCCTCAGGGTCTTGGGTTCGGCCATCGTCGACGGGGTGCTGACAGCCGGCGGGCGCTTCGTCGGTGTCCGGCTCGAAGACGGCAGCGCCTTTTCCCGCAAAAAGCTGGACGAACTCAATCAGAAGGTGCAGGAGTGGGGCGGCAAGGGGGTTCTCTGGGTTCGCAACGCCGAAGGCGGTCTCAAGGCTTCCGTGAAGGCGGAGGAAACGGGACTTCGGCGCTGTGCCGAACTGTTGGACCTGAAGTCCGGCGGCATCGCTTTCTTCGTCGGTGGCAAAGGCCAGGCCAACCAGGAGATGGCCGGGCGTCTGCGCCTGCATCTGGGCAAGGAGATGGCGGACCCCGGGGAACTCAATTTCTGCTGGATCACCGATTTTCCCCTCTTTTTCCACAACGAGGAGGAGGACCGCCTCGATTCCAACCACCACCCGTTCACCGCCCCTCTGCCCGAGGACCGGCATCTGCTGGAGAGCGATCCCCTGAAGGTGCGCTCGGTGGCCTACGACCTGGTGCTCAACGGTGTCGAGGTGGGCGGGGGCAGCCAGAGAATCCATACCCTGGATCTGCAGCGCAAGGTGTTCCAGCTGCTGAAACTGAAAGACGAGGAGATCGACGACAAGTTCGGCTTCTTCCTCGATGCCTTCCGCTTCGGCGCCCCGCCGCATCTGGGCATCGCCCTGGGGCTCGACCGGCTGGTGATGCTGCTCTGCGGTCTGGATTCCATCCGTGACGTCATCCCCTTCCCCAAGACTTCCTCCTCCATGTGCCTCATGTCCGGTTCTCCTTCGAGGGTTTCCCGGGCCCAGCTGGACGAACTGGGGATCCGCGTGAAGGACGAATAGACCTGAACGGGTTTCTGCTTCCCCTGTGCGATACGCAGAGCGACCCCAGTCTGGTTCTCGACGCCCTCGGTATCCGGTATGAAACGGGCTGCGGGTTCTATGACAGCCTGATTCTGGCCGCGGCCGTACGCTGCCGGGCCGGTATTCTGTACAGCGAAGACCTCCCGTCCGGACGAATCGTCCGGG
>CAYMND010000155.1:0-6628 GCA_964391685.1 uncultured Clostridia bacterium
GATTCATCGGCCTGGGTAAAAGCGTTGAAGATGGCTTTCTGTTTGTCCGAGGCAATACCGGGGCCGGTATCCTTGACCACAACTTCCAACCGATATTGCCGTTCTTCCTCATTGCGTCCCGAAACGGAAAGTTCAACGGTCCCCATATCCGTAAATTTCAGGGCATTGTCCAGCAGATTGATCAGCACCTGCCTCAAACGCACCGGGTCGCTGCAGATATAGGCCGGCAAGTCGTCGGAAACATGACAGACCAGCTCGACCTCCTTGTACTCCGCGCGTGGGGCCACAATCTCACAGGATTCGCAGATCAGCTGTTCCAAGTTGAAGTCCACATATTCAAAAGCCATATTTCCGGTTTCGATTTTGGAAAAATCGAGAATATCGTTGATCAGGTAAAGCAGAGATTCACCGCTGCTCTTGATGGTATACAGATAGTCCCTCTGCTCCGGGGTCATCGATGTTTCCAGGAGCATATCGGTAAAACCGATCACCCCGTTCATGGGAGTACGGATCTCATGGCTCATGCGGGCCAGAAAATTACTCTTGGCCTGATTGGCTTCCTGAGCGGCTTTTCGATCCTGTTCCGCCCTTTCGGTGGCTTCCTTCAGAAGAGTGATGTCGGAGTCGATCAGAACCATTTTGGTTACATTGCCCTGATCGTCCAGTATCGGGTTCAAAACGGTTTGAGCCCATTTTTTCTTCCCTTCGCGAGTCAGACACATGCTTTCGTAAACCACCGGTTTTCGGCTTTCGGTACACTTCCTCATAATTTCCCCGAAATCGTCCCGATGGCTGACAGTGGCCATATTCCGTCCCCGCTCCGACAAAAGTTGATCGTACCGGTAGCCGAACATGCGGGTGAACCCTTCGTTTATCCACTCGATATTGCCCTTGGCATCGGTGATCAGAACTCCGTTATCGGTATGCCGTGCCACCAGTGAAAGACGTGTGAGATCCTCGTTCTGCTGTATCAACTCCCGGGTTCGTTCCTTCACCACTTGCTCAAGCACCCTCTTTCGGCGCCTCAGAGCACGGGTGCGCAGCATCAGAATGGTCTGCAAAAGAACCAGCAGCAATACGAAAAACAGTCCCTTGAACCAGATGGTCTGCCAGAACGGAGGAGCAACCACCAGGTCGATATACGTACCGATTTCATTCCAGAAACCGTCATGGTTTGCACCCTTTACCCGGAAGCGATATTTCCCCGGAGGGATATTGGTGTAGGTAACAAAACGTCTCGGACCGACATGGTTCCATTCCTTCTCCAGCCCTTCCATCTTGTAGGCATATTGGTTCTTCTCAGGTGCGGCAAAACTCAAACCGCTGAATTCGAAAGAAACGATCGAATCCCGGTAAGAGAGACGTAAAAAATCGGTGTAGACAATGGATTGATGCAAAATACCTTTTCGGTCACCGGGTGGACTGACCGTCACCGAACGGTTGGCCACCTGGAAATCGCTGATTACCATGGGCGGTGGGTAGGGATTCTCGTGAATGACATCCGGATTGAAAATGTTCAGACCGTTGATTCCTCCGAAATACAGCGTTCCGTCACTGCCACGCAAATAGGCGTTGGCATTGAATTCATTGCTCTGAAGACCATCGGTGACATCGAAGTTCTTGAATTGCAGAGCAATGGGATCGAACCGGGAGAGTCCATTATTGGTGCTGAGCCAGAGTTTTCCCTGATCGTCTTCCAGAATGCCGTAAACCACGTTGTTGGCCAGCCCTTCGGGTTCACCGAAATGATCGAAAGATCCGGTTTTCTCATCAAAACGGTTCAATCCGCCACCCCAGGTTCCGGCCCAGATCTGCCCGCGATGATCCTCACACAGTGACATGACCATATCATTGGACAAGCTGAGGGGATCGGCTGGATCGTTCTTCCACACCTTGAACGTCGACTCTCGACGATCCATCCGGTTGATCCCTTCCGAAGTGCCCACCCAGAGGCGCCCCCTTCGGTCCTCCAGCAAGGAATAGACACGATCGCTGCTGATGCAGTTCTCCTCTGCCGACTGATGGCTGAACCGGGTGAAATCGCCTCTTTCCGCGTTGTAGCGATTCAGTCCTCCGCCAACGGTGCCGATCCAGATTGTCCCCTCATTGTCTTCCAGAATACAGCGGGCGGTATTGCTGCTGATGGTGCCGGAGATTTCGGGATCATGCTGATAATGGGTCCATTTCGTCCCGTCGGCATCCAACACCGATAAACCGGCACTGTGCATTCCAACCCACACTCTTCCGCTGCGATCTTCAAGCACCACCCGGATCAGGTCACTGGCGAGACAGTCGCTTCTTCCCGGATGATGCCGATAACGGCTGATCCGTCCGCTTTTCCTGTCCAGCAGATCCAGCCCTCCGTAGGTCCCGACCCAGATGTGCCCCGGGAAACGCCTCGATTCGGCAATGGCGCGTACAGTCCGATGACTCAGGCTGTTCGGATCATCGGGATAGGACCGGATGAGAAGGAAATTCCGCGTCAACGGGCTGTATTGGCTTAGTCCTCCCAGTTCGGTACCGATCCAGACCAAGTGTGAACGGTCTTCAAAAAAACAGAGGATGAAATTTTCCGAAAGACTCTGATGATCCGGTCCGGCCGTAACATGTCTATCGACGGTTTCCGTATCGAACCGGTAATGGAATATTCCATGACCGAAGCTGCCGATCCACAGGGTTCTCGAGGAGTAGGAGGCCTCGAACAACGCGCGGATCTGAATCCCCTTGAGCTGTTCTTCATTGATATGGGAAAAGCGCTCTCCATTCATATCCATACGATCCAGTCCCATCAGAGTCCCAATCCAGAGAATTCCGGGAAGAGAAGGCGCTTCGTACAAGACCTTGATGTCGGGATGTGCGGGTCCGTCTCCCCCGGCCTGGACCGCAGCATAGTGATCGACAGCACCGGTTTCCATGTTGAGACGCGACAAACCGTTCCGAGTCCCCAACCAGAGCAGACCGGGCATGGATGGGGCCTCATAGATGCATTGGATATGGTTGTCAGTCAGACTGTTCGGGGTGCCTTTCTTTTCCTGAAAATGAAAGAATTGCCCGGTGGCGACATCCAGGCTGTCGAGCCCCCGCTCCGAACCGATCCAGATAATTCCCGGACGGGATGGCGACTCGAAAAGGGCGGTCACCCGGTTGTCCGTCAGGTTGTTTCCAGGGACGTTTTTCGCATAATATCGGACAAAACGGTCCAGTCGAGGATCATACCGGTTCAGCCCTTCTCCTGTACCGAGCCAGATCATTCCAGAGCTGTCCAGAATCATGTCGTTGATGTAATTGTCGGAAATGGAAGTCGGATCGGTCGGATCGTTTTTATAAACCCTGAAAGAGTAGCCATCGTACCGATTCAGACCATCCTGGGTACCGATCCATAGAAAACCCTTGAGATCCTGAATTACACCGTTTATGGAATTTTGGGACAATCCGTCACGGATGGAGAGGGTCTTGAACCGAAGATTCTCTGCCGGAAGCGGAACGGAACAACCCCCAAAAAAGAGTGTCATCAGCAGGATTCGGTTCAACAACCAATGCGGTAGAGCTTTTTTCCACCTCATTCACAGATTATGGACGCCCGAAAACAAGAAGTCAACCCGCCAGCACCTCTTTGATTTTATCCGCTAGAACGTCAATGTCAAAAGGTTTTTCTATAAAATATGTCCCAGATTTCAGCACACCGTGATGAGCGATCACATCGGATGTGTAACCCGACATGTACAGGCATTTGAGTCCCGGGAAAAACGAGACGATGGCCCGAGCCAGATCGCGTCCGTTCATTCCGGGCATGACCACATCGGTAATCAGCAAATCGATCCGGTTGTTGTTGCGGGCAATCTCGATGGCCTGGCCGGGCGAGGCGGCCGGCAGAACGGAGTATCCATATTCCTGCAACATCACCGCAGTCATCTCGAGAATGGCGGGTTCATCCTCCACAAGCAGGATGATGCCCTTGCCTTCATCAACCGATTTTTCACCTTTTCCTGTGTCTTCAGAATTCATTTGCCGCACATATCCGGGAAAGCAGATTTTCATCCTCGTTCCCTGTCCCAATTCGCTGAAAACAGAGATATGTCCCTTATTTTGCTTGACAATCCCATAGACCGTAGCCAACCCGAGTCCGGTTCCCTTGCCCATCTCCTTAGTGGTGAAAAAAGGCTCGAAAAGATGAGATTTCGTCTCCGTATCCATTCCGCACCCGTCGTCTCGGATGCTCAGACATACGTATTCTTTCGCCTGCTCCTCCATGATGTCCGGAAATTCCGAGAAATCAGCCGAATCAGCATTCAGGCTTTCCGTCTCTATGATAATATGCCCGTTACCGGTTATGGCGTCTCGGGCGTTGACACAGAGGTTGGCAAGAATCTGATCCATCTGACTGGGATCGATCCGCACATATAGAAGATCTTTCCCCGGTCGCCAGATCAGTTCGATGTTTTCTCCGATCAGACGCTCGAGCATAAGCAGCATTCCTTCGACCACAGCGTTGATGTCCAGCAATTTCGGATCTACGATTTGCTTCCTGGCAAAAGCCAGCAGTTGCCGGGTCAGATTGGCAGAACGCTCAGCGGCTTTTCGGATCTGCTGTAAAAACCCCCGGACCGGGTGTTCCGGTTCAATTTTAATCAGCGACAGATCCGTATACCCCTGTATCACCCCCAGCATATTGTTGAAATCATGGGCCACACCGCCGGCCAGCCGGCCGACCGACTCCATCTTCTGGGCTTGCAGAAGTTGAGCCTGCAGCTTCTCATGCTCTTTTTTGGCATTCTCCCGATCGGTGATATCCGTCTGAGTACTCCAGGCACGGACCAGCCGTCCCTGTTCCACGACTCCCAGGGAGCTGTTGCTGTAATACTTCAGGTTTCCCCTGCTGTCGGGCTCTACACTGACCACCCCCCCGACTTTATAACCGGCTTCGATGAATTGTCTCTGCGCTTCCCGATTGAGCGGATTGTTCCGGTCCTGATGGAAATCAAGGAGTGTCTTTCCGATGACATCAGCGGGATCCGCGACCTGGTACATGCGCATGAAAGCCTCATTGCATTCGGCCACCCGGGCGTTGTCGTACAGGTAATCGATCTGCTGTTCCACTTCCAAACTGACCGGCATGGGCGGAGTGATCTCAAGCCGGATCACACCGTCGGAAACCTGGGAAATGAAAGTCTTGTACCGCGCCTCACTTTCCTGGAGAGCCTGCTGGGCTTTTTTCCGCTCGGAAATATCCCGAATCACATACACGATGCCAATGGGGTTACCCTGGACATCTTGCAGGACTTCTCCATTGACTTCGCAATCGAGCGAGCGCCCCTCGCCGACTTTCAGGCGGTACTCCTGAGGCCCCAGCTGGTTTTCCAACATCAGAAGATTGTTCTTCATGGCCCTTTCCAGATCCTCTCCGCTGATGAAATCAATGATGTTCCTGCCGATGAAATGCTCTTTCGGCAGAGACGTGAACTTCCCCAGGGTGAACTCGTTGATAAAGACAATCGTGTTGTCCATATCGGTCTGAACGATCAGATCCGGTATCGTCATCAGGTATTTCCGCTGCAGCTCCTCCCCTTGCTGCAAAAAGGCCTCGATTCGTTTCCGCTCACTGATATCGGAAAGAAAACCGCTGATGACAAATGTTCTGTCGTCCAACACTTCCATGATGCGGGCATTCATGCTCAACCAGACAGAGCGTCCGTCCTTTCCCCGGGCTTCAAACTCGAAATTCTCCACTTGCCCCTGTTTCTTCAGCACGGCAAAAAAATCCAATCGCTTTTGTGGATCGGCATAAAACTGATTGCCGATATCGGTGTAGTGTTCCAGCGCTTCATTCGTACTGTCGAACCCCAGGACCCGGGCCATGAAAAGGTTGAGATTTTGGAATCTTCCGGTGGACAGACTTTGGAAGATCCCCACCGGAGCATCATCGAACATCCTCCTCAGCTCGTTCTCACTCTCCCGAAATGGTTCCTGATTATGGTTTCCGGATTCATGCATTGAGAAGAACCTCGCTGACCTTCGCGCTTAATTCAGTAATGGTGAAGGGTTTCTGCATGAAGTTCACCCCTTCGTCCAGTACACCGTGAAAGGCGATGACTTCAGCCGTATAACCCGACATGAAAAGCCGCTTCATATGAGGATGAATATCCAGTACTTTTTTGGCCAGATCCCGACCGTTCATCTCGGGCATGACCACATCGGTGATCAGCAGATCAATGGGATCGGGGTATTCATTCGCCTTCTCGATGGCCTGCCCCGGAGTGGCGGCAGGCAATACGGTGTAACCGAGTTCCCTCAGCATCAGGACAGTCATATCCAGGATGGCCGGTTCGTCTTCCACCAGCAGGATCGTTCCAGCCCTCTTTTCGTGTAGATCGTCACGAAAAGACTCTTTCACAGATTCTCCAAATTCGGTTTCGCCCTCGAGACCGGGAAAATGAATTTTAATACTCGTTCCTTGACCCGGTTCACTGTAGACAGAGACAAAACCGTTGTTCTGTCTGACGATACCGTAAACCGTTGCCAGTCCGAGTCCGGTACCCTCACCGGTCTTCTTGGTGGTGAAAAAAGGCTCGAACAGCTGGGATTGTGTCACCTGCTCCATTCCACAACCATCGTCAGTGACAGTCAGACG
>CAYMND010000156.1:0-6624 GCA_964391685.1 uncultured Clostridia bacterium
GGGTGATGATCTGCTGCAGGTATTCGCCGTAACTGCTTTTGGAAACCGGTTCGACGGCTTTTTTCAGCCCGTTCAGGTCGATGTAGCCGAGTCGGTAGGCGATTTCCTCGATACAGGCGATCTTGAGCCCCTGTCTCTCCTCGATGGTCTTGACGAAGGTGGAGGCGTCGAGGAAAGATTCGTGGGTGCCGGTGTCCAGCCAGGCGAAGCCGCGCCCCATGAGTTTGACGGTCAGCTCCTCCCGTTCGAGGTAGCAGCGGTTGAGGTCGGTGATCTCGATCTCGCCCCGGGCCGAAGGGGTAATGGATTTGGCCAGTTTCACCACTTTGTTGTCGTAATAGTACAGACCGACGGCTGCGTAGCGCGAGCGTGGCCGAAGCGGTTTCTCCTCGATGGAGAGGACTTTTCCGGCATCGTCGAACTCCACCACTCCGTAGCGTTCCGGATCTTTGACGGTGTACGCGAAAATGATTGCGCCCGATCGGACCTGCGATGCCTGTCGAAGCATCGGCACCAGGTCGTGGCCGAAGAAGATGTTGTCTCCCAAGATGAGACAGACCGAGTCGTCGCCGATGAACTCTTCGCCGACGATGAAGGCGTCGGCCAGACCGCGGGGAACGGGTTGGGGCGCGTATTCGATGCGCAGGCCCCACAGGGAACCGTCACCCAGAAGCTGCTTGAAACGGGGCAGCTCGTGCGGCAGGGAAATGATCAGGATGTCACGGATGCCGGAAAGCATCAGGGTCGACAGGGGATAGTAGATCATCGGTTTGTCGTAGATGGGCAGGAGCTGCTTGCTGATGGGCAGGGTAGTCGGATAGAGCCGGGTTCCGTATCCGCCGGCCAGAATGATGCCTTTCATGGGTTCTCCTTGAGGTCGGAATTACTGATCTCATTATAACTGATCATCGGTTGGGTTTGAAGGGTATGCTGACAGAATCGGGTGATGTGTTCTCAATCCACAATGCGTTCCAGCAGGGCGAGGTAGCTGTGGGCCGATGCTTCCCAGTTGAAGTGATTCTCTTTTTCCCGCCAGCGTCCGAGCATGTCCTCTTTTCTGCCCGGATCTTTCAGAAAGGATTCCATCAGGGAAGTGATCTGTACGGGGGCCGGGGTGTCGGCGAAAAGAGCGCAGCCGTCGTAGAGTTCGCTCAGGGAGGAACCGGACAGCAGCAGGGGAACGGTTCCGCACTGCAGGGCCTCCATGGGAGGCAGGCCGAAACCTTCGTAATCGGAGAGGTAGACGTGAAGGTCCAGGCTGGAATAGAACGCGGAGATATCCTCTTCGGGAAGCCAGGGAATGCGGACGATCCAGTTCCGGCTCAGGTCGACTCCGGACGAGGAGCCGAGACGGTCGGGTCCTGCGAGCAACAGAACCGCATCGATTCGGGTTCTCAGTCGGTCGGTCGCTTCGATCAGTTCGGCCAGGTGGCGCCGGCCGAAGAGGGCTCCGAGAAAACCGATCACTTTTTTTCCGTTCAGGCCGTGACGAACCTTGAAAGCGGAAATTTCCGCTTCCGATGATCGGTGCAGACCGGGTTGAAGCCCATGATGGACGACATGGATCCGGCGACGGGGGATTCCGTACGATCGTTCGATCTCTCCGGCGCTGAATTCGGAGACGGCGGTGATCGCGGCCGCTCTGCGCAGGCCCCAGCGGGCTCTCAGATCATGGGAGATGCGCTGCTTCAAGGAAAAATCACGGGGGGTACTGCGCCAGGAGACGTCGTGTACCGCCACCAGGGTGGGGACTCCGGGGAAAAGAGGGGGGAGATTGTTGGGGGCCAGCAGGCGATCGCATCGGTGCCGGGCGATCAGGCCGGGAAGAATTGCGTTCTGCCAGCGGAAATAGCCGCCGTCGAATTTCCGGACCACCACCGTCAGGTTGGACCAGGATGGAGTGTCCTGCAGCGGGGCGGGGAGAAAGAGAAAAAAACGATCTTGCGGGGTGGTCGGGATGAGAACGGACAGCAGGTTCTTCATGAACCTTCCGACACCGGTGGGCCGGTCCCGCCACTCGAAACCGTCGATGGCCACGATCATGCGGTCACCTGTCGATAGAATTCCAGGGTGGCCGCCGCGGTGCGGTCCCAGGAGAATCCGGCGGCGTGGTGACGGGCCTCGTCGGGACTGAAGTGAAGCTCGTTGTTCCAGTGTGCGGCCAGCATCTCGGCGAGATGACCGGGCCGGTCCAGGCTGAAGTAACGGGCTTCTTCGCCTCCGACCTCCCGGAGGGCCGGGATATCGGAACAGATCACCGGGGTGCCGCAGGCCAGGGCCTCGAGGACCGGGAAACCGAATCCTTCATCCCGGGATGGCAGGACCAGGGCGGAGGCGCTGCGGTAGAGTCCGGGCAGGAGATCTGCCGGAGTGTAGCCCAGTTCGATCACCTGTCCGCCCAATTGCCGATGCAAATCCAGGTATTCCCCGAATCCCCAGCCGCGGCCACCGGCGATGACCAGAGGAATGGTCACACCCTGGCGTTTCAGGGTGATCAGGGTGCCCAGCAGAAGGGGCAGATTCTTGCGGGGTTCGATGGTGCCGCAGAACAGGATGAAGCGTTCGGGCAGTCTCATCGGCACATCCGTATCGGGGACTCCGGTCAGGTATTCGTCGCTCACACCGGAGAGAATGGCCCTGCTTTTGGCTTCACACCAGGGGAACAGCTCCAGCAGGGAGTCCCGGGTGGCCCGGGAGACGCAGATGATGCCGTCGGCTTTTTTCAGGCTCGCCGACAGGAGTCTCGGATAGTCCCGGCGCATCTCGCCCCGGGTCAGTTCGGGACGGGTCAGAAAGAACAGATCGTGAACCGTGACCACTTTTTTGCCCCGGCTGGGAAGAATCAGGGGGGTCGGGGAATGCGCCAGATCGACGGTTTGACCCAGCATCCAGTCCACCGGAGGGAAGCGAAGATAGTGCCAGAGGGGATTGAGCAGCTTCACCGGGATGCGGCGGTCAGACAGATTCTGCCGCAGGGCCGCCGGCAGGCGGGCAGGATTGAAACGTTCCTTGTAGGACGAGGTGAACAGGTGGCATTCCGGTGCGTTCGGCTGTCGGGAAACGGCGCAGATCAGACGATAGATGTAATGGCCCACACCGGTGGCGCCGGAGAGATAGGGACGGATATCGTAGGCCAGGCGCATGATCAGGTGCCGGAACGATTCAGAAGCTCTTCACCCAGGGCACGGGCCTGTTCGGCGAATACGGATTTGCCGAATCGCCGGGAATTCTGGCGGGCGGTTTCGGAAACGCGGAGCCGCAGATCCGGGCTCTCCAGCAGCCGGCTGGTAAATCGCAGCAGCTCGCTGATACTGGAAAACAGGAAGCCGCTCTGGTTGTTTTCCACGATTTCCCTCATGCCTCCTCCGTCGAAGACCAGGGGGACGCAGCCGTTCTGCATGGCTTCGGCCACGGTCATGCCGAAATGTTCCACCAGCGCCGGATCGCTCTGGCCCAGACCGCAGAAGTGCCAGAAGAGCGATGCCCTTCGATAGAGACGGGACAGGGTTTCGTGGGTACAGTTGACGTGAAGGTCCACCGGCAGTTCCGGGTGCGCCGAGACAAATTCCTGAACCTGGCGCAGATAGGGGTTGTCGCCGTGACTGCCTCCCGCCAGCACCAGTCGCCATTCCCGGCAGAGGTCGGGACGGGATCGATGGAGCAGCCGGAATGCCCGCAGCATGTCCAGCTGCTGCTTGTTGCCTCCGGGGTCGAAACGGGCCGCCGAAAGGATGAAGGATTCCTTTTCCCCATCATCTGAATCCGGCGTCATGTCGACCGGGGGATAGAGGTGGACATGGGGGGTCAGTCCCCAGCGCTGCTCGATCCAGTGACGGGTGTAGCGGCTGTTGTATACGATTCGACTGTAGCGGTCCACGTAGAAGTAGCTGCGGGCCCGTCGTTCGGGGAAGTGGGTGATGAAGGCCGAGGATCTCGAGAGGGGACAGACCATCTCCAGCATGCTGTTGTTGATGAACAGGTCGTACTCCAGACTGGCCCGGCTGACCGCGTGAAAAGGGTTCTCCATGGACCGGCTGGTGATGACGGCCGGATCGATGTAGTCTTTCTTGCCCTCTTCGAAGAAGGGCAGGGGGACGATGCGCACGCTGCAGGCCGAAAGGTCGAGGCTGTACCAGCCGCCGAGGGTGGCCGTGTCGAAGGGGCGGTTGCCCATCAAAGTGACCTCGCCGATGTCAGTCAGGGCTTCGGCCAGAGTGGCGCCGTACTTCTGGGCGCCGCCGATGAACTGCCAGGTGTGGTCGTATACTGCGATTCGGGGCCGCCGCAGGCCCAGGATCAGCTGGCAGCGGTCGATGACCCGGCAGACGGCGGCCGGTCCGGATTCGGAGGCCATTCCGGAAAGGAACTCCTCGATCCGGGAGCGATCCGCATCGGCGGGGCCGAGCATGGCCGCAAGTTCTGCGGCACGGCGGTCGATGTCGTTCATTCTTTCTTGTGTCTCATTCATGACGGTTCTTTTCGGTCAGACTTCCGACGGCCTCGATGATTTCGATGCGGCCCCGCAGCTCCCGGTTTTCAGCCTGAAGTTCCTTCAACAGGCGCCGCATCTCCTTGAAGGCCAGAAACTGGATGAAGTGCAGGTGTTTGACGCGGCGGTTGAACCGGTCCTGCTTCTCGAGACTGCGGCGGACAACGGGCATTGCCAGCCGCATGACCAGTTTCTTGATCCTTCCCCGGATGCGACCGGGCCAATGATCGTCGGGTATGATGTCGAGCCCGGATTCCATCTCGGGCATCCGGCTCCAGAGTTCGTTCTCCAGATCGCCGCCGTTGTAGCTCCAGTAGTCGATGACCGGGTCACGGTCGATCTCTTCACCGGCCAGATCGGTCATGGTCGCGGCGGACTCGGCCTTCCGGCCGTATTCCTGACGAAGTTCATCCAGAATGGCGGCTGCGCCGTTGGCTTGAGTCATGATTTCACCTCGGTGCGGCGGGGCAGGCTGTCCAGAAAGTCGATGTACTGCCGGGCGCAGCGCTCGATACCGCAGGTTTCACGGGCATATTCGGCGGCTTCCCGTCCCATTGAAAGGCGGAAATCGCTGTCTTCGGCCAGGGACCTGACCGCCGTCTTCAGCGTCTCCCGTTCGTCGATGTCCACGGGGATCTTGAAGGCGCAATGGTCCGGAATTTCGCTGTAGGATCCGGTATCGCTGATCAGAGTCGGCCGTCCGTAGCTGAGCATGCGCATCATGGAACCGGAGCTTTCACCCATGGTCGGATTGCGCAGGTTGACTCCGATGTCGGCCGCGGCGATCCATTTCTCCAACTGGTCCAACGGGGCGAATCCCCGCCTCAGTACGTCCTGGCGACCGTCGGAAAGGTACTGATTCAGGATGTTTTCCTGGTCGCGGCCGACGATCAGGTAGCGCAGGTTGTCGCATTCCAGCTCGTCCAGGACCTCCAGCATCAGGTCGTAGCGCTTGTTGCGGGTAACGAAGCCGGTGGATACCAGGAGAAGTTCGTCCTCGCAGAGCCCCAGGCCTTTTTTCACCTCTTGGCGGTCCACCGGACGGACCTGATGACCGTGATGGGGAATGACCGTCCCGGGTTTGCCGCCGGGTATTTCCAGCCGGTCCAGAACGAAACGGGAATGGGTGATCAGGGCCGTGGCCATGCGGCAGACCTCTTCGTTCATGGGCAGTTCCAGGGCCAGATCCCCTTCCCAGACGGGAAACGGATGGCGTCCCCTGCACTTTTCTCCGATCCAGGCGGCCTTTTCCGGGTAGAAGCGCTGCAGAAATCCGATGAAGTCGGAAAAACGATGGCCGGCGTCCTCCCGGGCCGCGTAGAAGCCCATCAGCACCAGGTCGTGAAGCACCAGTACACCGGGGTGACGGGTCAGGGCCTGGTGAATGGTGCGGTGCGAGGCGTAGTCGTTGCCCATGTGATAGACCAACTGATCGTATTTTTCGGCAGGAAAAGACGACTCGGTATAGGGGTATATGGGAAAATGTTCGGTGATGGCCGGATTGTCGGGTTTACAGGCCGGATCGATCCAGAGGTCGATCTCGGCGTGCCGGGCCAGAGCGGGCAGCAGTTCCTCGCAGTAGTCGGAGATGCCGCTGGGCTGGGGGCTGAGGGGGGAGAACCAGGCGATCTTCACTGCTTCACCTCCAGCAGGCGGTCGATGACATGGTCCCAGGAGATGTCCTGAACGGTTTCCCGACCGTTTTTCCCCAGATCGCTCGCTTTTTCCGGATTTCTGGAGAGCTGGTCCAGGCAGTCGGCGGCCCGGGCGGAGTCTCCGGGTGTCAGGATGAATCCGTTGTATTCGTTGCGTACGAATTCCAGGGGGCCTCCGGAATCGTCGGCGGTGAGCACCGGTTTGGAGGCGTAGAAGGCTTCCAGGGTGATGTAGCCGTAGTCTTCGTCCAGCGGGGCGAACCAGACCGCCAGGCAGTCGGCGTAGAGATCGACCAGCCGGTTGTCGTCGACGAAGCCGGTGAACTCCACCCGTCCGGTGATCCCGAGCCGGACGGCCAGATTTTTCAGATTCTCCTCCTCGGGGCCGCAGCCGGTGACCACCGCCTGCAGACTCTTGTTCTCGGTTGCGGCCAGGGCCGACAGGAGAAGGTCCACCCGTTTCAGACGGTCGAGGCGTCC